>JABWBA010000053.1 GCA_013360745.1 Chthonomonadales bacterium
GCCCTGTCGACGTCGCCGCCGGTATTGTGCGCACCGCTGCGGATCGCCTCGGCGGCGCAAGAGCCTGGATCATACGCGTGGATCCCGAAGGATGGGCCGGTATCACCGCTGCACATCCCGACGTACCCCTCACGGATTCACCGGAGTCCTGGCGAATCTCGGAGCATCCCAGAGCGCCGACGACACTCGCCATCACGAATCTCGCTGCAGTGGAGTACACCTTTCCAGACCCATCGGGTGAGGTCGCCCCATGGGCCATGGAGAGCATGGATACCGATCATCGGGAATGCATCGCTCTACCGCTCATCCATCGAGGCTCAGCGATAGGGGCGCTCCATGTATGGTTCGAGGGCAGCCCGCCGGACTTCACCGAGCATGGCGACCTTCTGGCCAGTTTCGCTCTTCACGCCTCGGCTGCACTGGCCAACGCGGATCTCCATGCGCACGTTCAGGAGACGGCGTTCGAGCTCGATCGACGTGTTAAGGAGCGTACCATCGAGCTCGAAGCGGCGAACCATGAACTCGAGGCGTTTTCCTACTCGGTTTCCCACGATCTCAGGGCTCCGCTCAGGGGCATCGACGGACTAAGCCGCCTTCTTCTGGACGAGGATCAAGCGACTCTGAGCGATCAGGCGAGGCGCTATCTCTCGATGATCCGCTGCAGCGTCTCCGAAATGGACGCGCTCATCCACGCTCTGCTCGACTTCTCCCGCACTTCACGGCAGGACCTCCACCTGAAGGCTGTCCGCCCCAGAGACCTTGTCGATGGTCTGGTCGAGAGGGTCCGCCTTACGAATCGTAATCGGACTTTCGAGTTCGAGATTGGCGATCTACCCGAATGTTATGCCGACCCTACGCTCCTCAAGCAGGTTTTCGCCAACCTGCTGTCGAATGCGGTGAAGTATACGGCGCATCGTTCCAAGGCGGTAATCCGCATTGACGGCCACGTTGCCGATGGCGACGCGATCTATTGGGTGAAGGACAACGGCGTTGGTTTTGACCCCATCCAAGGGCAACGAATCTTCGGCGTCTTCCAGCGGCTGCACGGTGCGGACGAATATCCGGGCACCGGCGTTGGGTTGGCCACCGTGTTCCGGATCATCCAGCGCCACCGGGGCGGTATCTGGTTCGACGCCGCACCGGGCGAGGGGGCGACCTTCTATGTTCGGTTGCCAATCGCGTCGCCGTCAACGATGACCGACGCCGGCGGTCAGAGCGCGCACAACGTTACACCAATATGATCGATAACAGAAGCATGGTCTTCGACGATACGAGGAACAGGACGCCGCCGCCCCAAATGCGGACGCCGCTGCGGGTTGTGATCGTCGAGGATCGGATCACCGATGCCGAACTCATGGCGGCGGAGCTCCGCCGTACAGGTTTCGATCTGGATTGGGTGCGAGTGGACAGGTCCGATGCGTTTATTGATGCGCTTGCCAATCCGCCGGATATCGTCCTTGCTGATTACTCATTGCCCGAGTTCGATGCGATGCGCGCCCTCGGTGTCCTCTGGCAACACGCACCGACCGTACCGCTGATCGTCGTCACCGGCCAGCTTGGGGACGAGGCAGCGGCGGAATGCATGAAACTAGGTGCGTCCGATTACGTGCTGAAGGACCGGCTCGCCAGGCTCGGGCCTGCCGTTGAGATCGCACTACAGCAGCGTCGTATCGAACAGGAGCGCGCCCAGGCAGTCTCCGCCCTTGAGGAGAGCGAAGAGCGCCTGACTCTGGTGCTCGAAGGCAGCCAGAACAGCTTCTGGGATTGGGATCTGGTGACCGGGACGGTGACACGGAGCACCGAGCTCGCCAAGCTCCTCGGCTATCAGCCGTCCGATTGGGATGAGATGGGACCACGATGGATCGAGTTAGTACATCCGGACGATCGATCCATCGCAGCGGCAACGATGGAAGCGCACCTCGCAGGGAGCCGGCCGAACTACGAGGCCGAATACCGGCTCCGTCGCGCCGACGGCACATGGATATGGATCCTGGATCAGGGCCGAGTCGTCAGGACGGACGCCGATGGCGTGCCCCTGCGCGCTGCAGGAACCTATCGTGATATCTCCGAAGCGAAGGCCGTCCGCGAACAGCTTACCGCGTCTCTCAATGAACTGCGTGAGCTGGCTCGGCGACTGCAGACCGTTCGGGAGGAGGAGCGGGCCGGCATCTCCCGTGAGGTGCATGATGTCCTCGGGCAGGAGATGACCGGCTTTAAGATGGATGTGAAGTGGCTCTCCGATCGACTGCGTACTCTGCGAGGGCCTGAGAGCATTCCGCCTCTGCTGGAGAAGCTCGACGGGATGACACGCCAACTCGAAAGCACCATGACAACGATCCGAAGGATCGCCACCGAACTGCGGCCGGCCGTCCTGGACGCCCTCGGATTGATCGCTGCTCTGGAATGGCAGACGTCCGATTTCCAGCGGCGCTATTCGATACCGTGTGAGTTCGTATCGTCCCATGAGGACGTCGAGATGGAGACAGAGAGAGCGACGGCGATCTTCCGGATCGTGCAGGAGGCGCTGACCAACGTGATCCGCCATGCCCATGCCTCTAGGGTCCGAGTTCAGTTTATCCAGTCGGATTCCGAGATATGCGTGTCGATCGACGACGACGGAGTCGGGATTCGACCGAACGAGGGACGCTCCGTGAAATCCCTCGGGCTTCTGGGGATGCAAGAGCGCGCGTTGATGTTCGGAGGTCAGGTCGATGTGAGCGATTCGCCTGGCTCAGGAGCAACAGTTACTCTGCGAATGCCAGCGCCATGATGCGCCTGGCTACCATACAACAGGAGGAGCTATGATGCAATCCGTTCTGATCGTAGACGACCACGCGGTCGTTCGGCAGGGACTGAAGCAGATCCTTGCTGACGAGTTCGTCGGAGCGCGCATCGACGAAGCCGGCAATGCCGATGAGGCGCTCGGCATGGCTCTCCGCCATGTATACGATCTTGTCCTTCTTGATGTCAGCATGCCGGGTAGGAGCGGCCTCGAGCTGCTGCGAGACCTGAAATACCAGCAGCCGAATCTGCCCGTACTCGTCCTCTCCGTTCACGCGGAGGATCAGATGGGAGTCCGGATCCTGAAGGCAGGCGCGTCGGGCTATGCCAACAAGGACTGTGCGCCGGACGAACTGATCCGAGCCGTCACGAAAGTCCGAGCCGGCGGTCGCTATGTCAGCGATGCTCTTGCCGAGCGCCTGGTCCTCGATATCCAGACCGACAGCGGCAAGCCTCCCCACGAGCTGTTGTCGGACCGCGAGTTCGAAGTTCTCTGCTCTATCGCGCGCGGCAGGGCGGTCAGCGAGATTGCCAAGGATCTTTCACTCAGCGTCAAGACGGTAAGCACCTATCGAACTCGCATCCTCGAGAAGATGAAGATGCGCACCAACGCCGAACTCACCCATTACGCAGTCCGTGAGGGCCTGGTCGACTGATCGCAGCTAGACGCGCTGTCCGTACAGAGACGTAGGACGGTCTAGGAAGCGACGAACTGTTCCAGTCCTACAGATGGGCGAGTGATATGCCGCTATACGGCTCTGTTCATCAACCGTTATTATCGATATAGATGCTATGAGCTTCCCTGGCCCACCGCAGTACCGTGTCCTGATCGTTGATGATCACGCGTCTGTGCGTCAAGGGGTTCGTCGTCTCTTGAGCGACTACTTCCAACAGGGCGAACAAGCTGAGGCCTCGAGCGGTGACGAAGCGATCGAGATGGTACGGAATGGCCGCTGGGATGTGGTAATCCTCGACGTAAATATGCCCGGAACGAGCGGACTGGCGGCTCTGAGGGCGATGCGGGAGCTCGACCCCTCGCTTCCGGTGGTCATGTTCAGCATGTTCCCGACCGAGCAGTTGGCGCTGCGGTTCATGGCCGCGGGGGCATCAGCCTATATTAACAAGGGCGGCTCGCCCGAAGAGCTTGTCAATGCCGTCCGGTCCGCGGTCCATCGACGCACGGCCTAGCGGGTCCCTAACCGGCCTGCGCCTCCAATCTCCCTGGCCTACCAGTTCGGTCCACGGTCGTCCGTTTCGCCGATCACGAAGATCATCAACACGGCCGTAGCCACCTGCGCCAGCGCGAGAAACAGGGCCAGAGGGACGCCCGCGAGGAACGCCGTCAGGACGCCCAGTAATCCGCCGAGGATCTGAAGGGCGCAGACGATATTGACGATGCCGCGGATGAACTCCAGTTTCGCCAGAAGACCGATTCCGACCACAGCGGAGAGGAGCGACGAGGCTATGCCAGCGATGTCAGGGCCATCGGATTCGGCGAATATCGTCGCGGATAGGGCTCCCCAGACTCCGATGGCGATCCAGTACACCGCGATCCAATGGTAGACCGCCACCGCCCACGGTACCGTGGATCGCGAGAGCGCCCGGTGTTCTTCCCTACCGGTGAAACGGCGACGAACCGGGGGCGGCCCCTGCGTGCGCGTCCCGCATACAGGGCATGCCAGCGCTCCGTTTGGCAACTCACCCTTGCACACGTGGCACCGCATGGCTGCCCCCAGTGTCGCCCGATGATCGATGGTAAGCGCTATGGAATCACTTACCGCTCCGGAACTGCTTGAGCCTTTGCTCCATCTCAGTCAGGCTCTGGGCCGGTGTGCCACGCTTTCGCGCCAGAGCCAGCGCTCGCGTCTGTGTCTTGATCGCGACGGCCTTCTGCCCGTTGCGATATTGGGCCAGGGCAAGCGTATCGAGCACATCCGGATCGTTGTTCTTGGAGGCGGTGGCCGCGAGCTGAGCGATCTGGAGGCCGATCTTGTAGTTCGGCTTCTTGAGCTGACCGTTGGGCATGATCACCATCCACGCGAGCTGATTCAAGCGCGCAGGGTCTTTGGCATACAGCCGTCGAGCGATATCGGCCGCGTAGGTCTGTGCCCGGGCCTCGTCCACATACGCGAGGATGGCGAAGCGGCCGGTGGCGTAGAGCTCTTCCTTCGCTTTATCTCGTGCGATCTCCGCGTCGAGAACCTTGAGCGCCTCACGGTACTTCTTTTGCTGCATCAATGTCGATAACTGAGTGTTCAACCGCTGTTGAGCGGCTTCTTCGGCCTGTTCACGTGTCCGCTTCTTCTGGTAGGCCGCGACATCCCAGGTTCCAGCCAGTACCTTATCCAGGGTTGGTCCGAGGTCGGACATAGGATGGCCGATCCATGCGATCTTACCGTGCTGATCCACGATGAACGCCGAGGGTATGCCCCGTTCGCCTGCCGCGGTCATCCACGTCTGCGCCATCGTACCGGCTTTGTCGTCGGCGGCCACGCTGTAGTCCATCTTATCGCCCATTTCCTTGACAAATGCGTCGACCTTATCAAGGTAGGCATCATCCCGTTCCCAGACACTGATCCCGGCAAAGGCCACCTTGCCGCGGTATTGATGGGCCAGTTCCGTCAGATGGGGAATGCTCACCCGACAGGGGCCGCACCATGTTGCCCAGAACTCAACGACGTAGACCTTTCCGTTCTCGAACTCCGTCACCGGCGTTCCCTTGAACCACTTCGCGGTCACGATCGGCGGAGCCTTGTCTCCCGGCCCTAGCTGAGCCTGGGCAGTACCGCTTCCCAGAAGCCCGAAGCTCAGAGCCATCACAAGCATGGCGTACAATCTCATCTTCGTCCTTTCCCGCCCGTGCCGACATCCTCGGCTCTGAGCGCCGCCGCCTGAACCCCTCGGCGAGTTCATGATACCATCGGCCGCGCCGGACAGGATCGGTCGCACGATTCGCCGAATAGTCTGGAGTCGATCGGTACCGATAGGAGGCTCACATGGGACCATGGATTGCGCTGGCCGCAGCAGCGGTCTGCCTCACGCTTGCAGGCGGCTCGGTGGCCCAACGGAACCCCACCGCCCGTCTTCGATCCGACGGTATGCCCGTGGTCAACGGCGCGCCGACTCTGCTTCTCGGCTTATATGAGTATCCCGAAACGGACACCGGCCTCGCCGAGGCTGTCGAGGCTGGCTTCAACCTGATCTACGCTCCAGCAAAGTCGGAAGCGCTTGATCGCATCGCGCGTCATGGCGCCTGGGCCTGGGTCAACACCGGCTATGCACTGGACCTGAGCGAGGACACCGACGGACGAAAAGCCGCCCTGCAGCGCATGGCGGCATCGCTCGGCTCTCATCCGTCTCTGCTTATCTGGGAAGGTCCGGACGAGGGCCTGTGGAACTGCTGGTACGGCTTCGTACAGGATCTTGATAAGGAATGGGACGAAATGGATCGGCTTGTCGCCGGTCGCCCTGATCTCAAGGCTTCAGCCAATCATGTGCGCGATCTCTACGCTCGCGCCCTGTGGGCCCGATACCAGGCGGCGCGGTTGGAGTTCTGGAACGCCGCAGGGGTCGCGTGTCCCGTTCCCGAAGCCCGCATGGATACGGCGGGCGCTCGGGGGGACCGGCTCGGGGACGGCTTCACGAAGGGCATCGACTACCTTCGGAACCTCGATCCCCACCGGCTTATCTGGCTCAACCACGCCCCGCGCAACGCCATCACGGACCTCCGTCGGCATAATCGCGCCGTCGATATGGCAGGCTGCGACATCTATCCGATACCCAGCAACCTCCAGACCGGTCATAGCGATCTGCCAAGCGTGTGGCCCAGCTCGGTAGGCGACTACACACGCCGCATGCGTCAAGCCGCTCCCGGCCGCGCATGCGCCATGGTGCTTCAGGGTTTCGGCTGGCGTGATCTCGAGGCGAAGCCGACCGAAGAGCGGATCAAACTCGGTTTCGGCAGACGGCCCAACCTTCTACAGCATCGATTCATGGCCTGGGACGCGATCGTCAACGGCGCCCATGCGCTCCTCTACTGGGGCACTGCGCACTTGAAGGAGCCCGATTCGGCGGACACGAGGCGATTTCGAAGCGAACTCTACTCCGTGATCAAGGAGATACGATCGTTGGAACGGTTCATCGTTGCGCCGGCCCCCAGAGGGAAGATCAGCGCGCGGGCCGAACGGGGATTCGGTTCGATCGACGGCGGTGGCATCATCGCGTGGCTTCGTCGTTCCGGTGATGACTACCTGCTGGCAATCGTCAACGAGAATCAGTCCGGGGTCGCATTCAAGGTTACCGGCTTGCCGGAAGCATTGAACGGCCGAACCCTCGTCCGGATCGGCACGGACGAGACCGTCGTACCAGCTGCGGGCGCCTTCCGAGACGGCATCCGAGATTTCGGCGTCCATCTGTACCGAACACGCTGATCGACGCCGGATTCGCCGGTACAGCGCCCGATGGGGCCGCCGGAGCGGCCCCATCTTCGAATGGAGGTGCGGGGACTCGAACCCCGGTCCCCGGTGATCCTTCCCAGGCTTCTACGAGCGTAGTCTACGTTTTATTCCCGTGCCCGCGTCTCCCATAGACGGGATCCGCCGCAACCGGTTCGCGCTTGAATGTCCCGCCTTCGGGCGGCGAACGAGCCCTGAGCGGTCATTCGGCATGGGTGACGCCCAGGTTCCGTTCCGGCCGACAGGGAACGGTTGGACGCGCAGCCTACTTAGGCTGCGTACGCGTACTGAGAAGTGTTCGCGTTTGTAGTTTTGCCGCTTTTTACGAGGCCAGCGGCGCCTCGGCTCGCAACCAGGGTCGGCGTCAGCCAGGTCGACACCAATCACCCCCGGATCATCTTATTATACCGGGTATCCCGGTGATCGGTTTCAGGAACCATCGGTAAGGTGTTGACGTAACAATAGTCATTACTATTATGTCCAGACACAGTTCTGCGCAGCCATCGAAGCGCCTGACCCGTCAGAAAGCCGCGGTGCTCCGTGCAGTACGCTCAACGCGGGAGCATCCTACAGCGGACCGGATCTACGAACAGGTCCGACAGGAGATTCCCTCCGTGAGCCTCGGCACCATCTACCGAATCCTTGGTGGTCTGGTTGGGGAGGGCAGCGTCCGGACGATCGCACAGGGGAATGGTCCGCGGCGATACGACGGCACCATGCATCCCCATGCGCACGTAACCTGCATCCGATGCGGGCGTGTCAGCGATGCGCCCCTTCCATCCGAAACCGGATTACGTGTGGAGGCTGAGCGGGACACCGGCTATCGCGTCACCGAGTGCGAGATCTGGTGGTCCGGGTTATGCCCCGAATGCGCTGAGCGGGACTGTGGTACGACATGATCACTGGAGGAAGGCCTAACAATGGAATCGGATTGCTGTTGTAAAGAGACGGCAACGACGGACGATTGCTGCAGCGACGCCTGCTGCGAAACGACTTGCTGTTGCTGCGCCCCGGCTGTTGCGAAGGTCGGTCAGCCCGCGCCGAACTTCTCCATGAAGACGACGGCGGATCTCGACACGCTTGAGTCCACCGCGTCCCTGAAGGACTACGCCGGCAAATGGCTGGTGCTGTTCTTCTATCCCCTCGACTTCACGTATGTGTGTCCTACCGAGATCCTCGGCCTTTCCGACGCCTACGATGAGTTCGTCAAGCTCGGCGCCGATGTCCTGGGTGTATCGACGGACTCCGTCCACTGCCATCGCGCCTGGATCAACACGCCGCGCGATCACAATGGCATCCACGGCGTTCGCTTCCCCATCGGCTCCGATATGACCGGCTCCGTGTCGCGGAGCTACGGCGTCCTCATTGAGGAGGAAGGTATCGCACTCCGCGGGCTCTTTATCATCGACCCGGACGGCGTCCTTCAATACTCTGTCGTCAACAGCCTGAGTGTCGGACGGAGCGTCGAGGAGACACTACGCGTCCTGCAGGCCATTCAAACCGGCGAGCGTTGTCCGATCGACTGGAAGCCGGGCGATAAGACTCTATAAGCCGGTTCGATCTCAGCTAGACGTCGTACGGAACGACGAAGCCCATCCCGGCGCCGGGATGGGCTTCGTTCTATGGCTCCAAAGCCGTGTCGTCGAGGCGGTCTGCTCCCTGTAGTTCAGGGATGGCGTCGAGCCATGGCGTACCGCTCAATGATCGTTCGCATATCCTGAGCGTTAGCGGTCAGCTCCTGAAACAGTGTCAGCTGGACCATGGCGCGGGTCTTGTTCAGGTCGGGTGGATCTTCCGGCGCCAGTTTGAAGTAGGTATCGCCGCGTAGATAGTCGGCGAGGAACCGAACGCCGAGCTCGAGAGCCAGAATCTGAACCGCATCGACCATGAGCGCGATCTCGGCGTCCGTCGCCTCTCGAGCAGTGCTCAGGTATCCGCGCGCCAGGGCCTCGAATATGTCGAGATCGACACGGATCTCGCCGAGATCCGACACCTTTTCGCCCGCGACGTTGACCAGCGAGCGGGCCATATCGCCCCAATCCGCCAGCCATGTATGGGGCATGATCGTATCCAGATCGACGAGGGCTCGGACCGCGCCGGTCTCGGCGTCGAACAGGAAGTTCTCCAGCTTGGTATCTCCGTGGATCGCGACGAGTCGTACCGTCCCACGCTCGATCGCCCTTAGAAGTGTAAGGGCCAGATCCCGATTCTCCAGAGCCGTATCAATATAGGGCTGCAGCTCCGGATCGTTCAACCTCGCCTCGTACTCCTCGTCGTCAAGGTGGAGCCAGAAGTGAAACTGGGTACCTTCCTTGACGGTTTCGTCTGCGGGCAAGTACGGGCCGGCATCGTCGAGGGTGCGCGTACCGCCCATCACCGAGTCGAGCTGCGCATAGTAGACCCGGGTATCGCGGTATCCGGGCAGAGGGTAGCTGAGCTTCTCCGCCTCCATGTTGGAGGTCAGATCCCCGAAAAGAGCCAGGCCGCGAGCAGCTTGTTCTGCGAGCTGAAGACGCTTATCATTATCCTGAACCATGCTCAGGCTCTTATAAGCAACGCATCCCGGGATTCGCTCCATCAAACGCCAGAACGCGATGGAGGCCTCATCGACGATCTCCAGAATCGTACGTCCGTGCGCCGCGCGCACCAGACGGACCGTATGCCAGCTCACCCCTTCGGGCAGTGGGTTCGCCTCCATATAAGCCCGCTGCGCCGCCATACAGGTCTCCAGTGATCGGACGACTTCGACGGGCTTGGTGAACACGTCGTTATTCATCCGCTGCAGGAGGTATTCCCGCGTTTCTGCGCCCGTTCCGGCCCGAATCAAATACATCTCGTGGCTCATGTTGCCCTTGTCTTCGAAGTCGTGGGCGGTGACAGGCCTCGGTATGTCGAAGAACGCCGCGATTTCCGCGGCGCGGATCAAAGAACTGTTCTCGGACTGGGGCATCAAGGGCGCTCCCGATCGGGGATTTCGAGGTGGGCTTCTTCCAATGCCAGCGGCATGATAGGCCGATCGCTCATCAGGCTCCGCCGAGTCGCTCGAGCGACGCAAGGACCTCTCGCTGGAAGCGGTCCATATGAGCAGCGACGTGCGCGCCAGGCTCCAGCGTATCATCCATCACGAGCGGCGTCAGGTCCATCGCGAAGTCGACGCTCTGCGCGGCATCCACTGCATGGCTTTCCAGGTACGTCGCGTGGGCCCGCCTCCGCCCCATCGTCGCGAGGTCGTACCGCTTGCCGCCAACAACCTGGCTATCGAAGACGCCGACGAGCGCTCGCGCGATATTCTCATGCGCATCAAGCTTGAAGATCACCTTGTCACTGTCGACCATCCAGTCGAGATCACGCCATACCTCGCAACCGTACACTTTCGACGGGCGCTCCTCAAATGGCAGACTGCGTAAAGCGCTGATGAACCGAAGGGCGACGGCCACATGCGTCGGGTGCTTATCGGCGAGATTATGAACGTAGGCGACTTCGGGCCGGCAGCGTTTTGCGAGGGCCGCCAGATCCTGGATGGCTCGTGTGTCCGCCGCGTCCTTGAGCTCGGCGCTGCTGTAGTCCAGGAAGATCACGGCGCTGTATTCGCCCACGACGGCGGCCTTACGCTGCTCCCGCCGCCGAACCTCCTGCATCTCGACATCGGTGTACGAGCCATAGAGACCATCGCGCGGACTGCCCGCACCGTTCGTCACAATGACACCGGTGAACCATCGATCCGATCGACCGAAGCCGGCCAGAATGCCGTCAAGGGCCATGATCTCCAGATCGTCCTGATGGGCGCCTACCGCCAGATGCGTGGTGCGCGCCAACGCTTCATGCGCGGATACGCCATCCGGCACGAATACCTCTGCACTGACCTTCATGAACTCCATCATCCACACCTCTCTAGTTCAGGCAGGCTGGCTGCCGCAACCGACTGTCCTACCCGTCGCGATTTTTCGTCGGGCAGAACGAGCGAAATCCGTTCCGCCAGCTCGGGGAAATCCGCACGGAGAGCCCGTCGCGCCCAGTCCAGCAGAACCTCGCCGCCTTCGCCCGTGGTCACCCGCCCCAAAACCAGTACATGCTTCAACGTATAGAACTCGGCGTAATGCGCAACCGCATAGCCAAGACAAGCTCCGATCGTCTCATAGACCTGCCTCGCAAGCCCGTCGCCCGCTGCCATTCGCTCTTGTAGAATCTCAAGACGGGTAGGCAAATCGGAGCCCGGTTCGAACATCATACCGGCTGCAAGCGCCACTCGGATCGCCCCTTGCTGTGAGAAGTACTGAACACCGCAGCCGACATCGCCCGACCATTCGTCGATCGGCGCTCCGCTGCGATAGTCTACGGGCGCAAACGCCAGTTCGTTCAACCAGCCCGTAATATTGCCTTCCGGAGTTACGTACCCCGCCGCCTCGCTCGATCCCATTGCGACGCCGAGAACCGGATTATCATCCAGCGACATCGATCCGGCGAGGGCGGTTACTTCGCCATCGTTGACGACTTCGAGCGGCGTTCCGAGTTCCCTGCCGATCCGGAGGAACATATCCGCCACCCGTTCATCGAAAACCTCCTGCGGGACTCCCCGGAAGAGAGAGGCCACACGCACTCTGTTGCCAATGTAGACCCCCGCCGCGCTCCCGCCTACGGCATCCAATCGCGGCAGATGGGCGCGCGCGCGCGTGATCGAGTCGACGATCCCCTGATAGTGGTACTCGGGATCTGGATTATTCCTTGGATCCCATGGAACCTCTTCACTGTACACCGGCTCTCCGTCGATCACAGCGCTGGCCTTCCGATCACTGGCGCCGAGATCGAAGCCGACCCGACACCCATCAAGATGTCGGCCCAGCGGCGACGTGCTTTCGCGCGTGGCGGGCACGTCATCCGGAGCAGCGCTGAGGACGGTGAAGGGATGCTCGTAGACCCGGCTCATAAAGTCGTAGTCGAAGGCGCGCGCCCCGCCGGGTGCATAGACGCGGCGCAAGTGTTCGGCTACCCCGTCCGGCCCCCCGACCGTGAGCCTCCAACCGCCCCGCTGCCAGAGAAGAAACTTCACGATCCGTTCGGCATAGGCGAGATTCAGCGGCGCCATCGGCGACGATGCGGGCAACGCTACCGTTCCGAACGTGGAAATCGAGCCGTCACGTCGCTCCAGTGCGAGACGAAGAGGCGTTTCGCCTGCTCGCGCGGCCTCGCGACGGATCGCACGGTGGACGAGAGAAGCGGGACGGAACGAGGGATCCAGCGGCGGTACCACGGCCATGGTGATGGGAACATCATGCAAGCCCTGCACAGCAGTCCTCCAACCGGGCCAGGTTCAACAGCCGGCTCCGTGCGGAGACCTCCCAGCCACGGTGCGCGACATATAATAGCAGACGGCACGAGGCACAGGCAAGTCAGAGCAAGCAGGGATCCCGCCTCTAATGAGCGTATCCGCCCGATCTGATCGCGCCGATGCAGCCGGCGCACGCCTTGACCAACCGCAGGACCTTATAGTACAATGCAGTGAAGAGCCGAACCCTTTTAAGTGTGCCCAGCGAGGCCGCCAAAGGGCTCCGCGTCAGAAGCGGCGGCCGGAAACGCCGGATCTACGTCGCCTACGCACGTGAGCGCCCGAAGCGCGCCTATTCTGCGGTTGACACCTCGGAAGCGGCGCGTTTTCCGCTTTATGGAGCGACGGTGCAGCGACGACAGGTGATGGATAGCGACGAGATGCGGCGCGCCCTTGTACGCATCGCTCACGAGATCGTCGAACGGAATCACGGAGCGGAACGACTCGCGCTCATCGGTATCCTCACTCGAGGAGCTCCTCTCGCCAAACGCCTCGCGGTCATGGTTGAGCAGATCGAAGGGATCCGCCCGCCGGTGGGCATCCTCGATGTCGCCCTCTATCGGGACGACTTCCCCACTCGTCGGCCAGACGTCCGACCCAGCACCCTGCCAGGAGACCTCACTGGATTGGACATCGTGCTTGTCGATGAGGTCCTGTATACGGGTCGTACCGTTCGAGCCGCGATCGACGCCATCATGGACCTTGGCCGACCAGCCTCGATTCAGCTGGCGGTGCTGCTCGACCGAGGCCATCGTGAAGTGCCCATCCGCGCCGACTTCGTTGGCAAGAACGTTCCGACTGCCCGATCGGAGCGGGTCTACGCGTTGCTCGAAGAGCTCGATGGGCAAGATGCCGTCGTCATCGATCGAGAACCTCAGGGCGCCCTGAGCCCCGAAGCACAGGAAGACCCATCATGACGCCGATCTCCACGCGGAGCGAGCGGTCACGGGGATCGCGCCATGGATAGCCTCCTGGGTCTGCGTCAAACGAGCGCAGCCGACATCCGGAGGATCCTGTCTACGGCGATCTCCATGCGCGATGTCCTGGAGCGGTCCGTCAAGAAGGTGCCAACCCTTCGAGGCAGGGCGGTGGTGACGCTTTTCTACGAGGCTTCGACGCGAACGCGTACATCCTTCGAGCTTGCGGCAAAGTACATGAGCGCGGACGCTGTGAATATCAGCGTGGCACAATCTTCGGTAACCAAAGGGGAATCGCTCACGGATACCATCCGGACCCTGGAGGCCGTCACCGCCGACTGCGTGATCATCCGCCACCCTTCCGCCGGCGCTGCGCATCTAGCGGCCTCCTGCACGCCGGTTCCCATCATTAACGCGGGCGACGGTCGCCACGAGCATCCGACCCAGGGGCTTCTGGATGCGCTGACCATTCGCGACGTCTGGCGGCCCGATGCGACCGACTGGGACCTGTCCGGCCTGATCGTCACGATCGTCGGCGACGTGGCCCATAGCCGGGTCGCCCGATCCAACGCCTGGGGGCTGACCAAGCTCGGTGCGACGGTCCGATGGTGCGGTCCGAGAACCTTGATCCCGGCCGGCGCAGACGGACTGCCGATCACCGTCTATGATCGGCTGAGCGACGCGCTTGACGGCGCCCATGTCGTGATGGCCCTGCGCCTTCAGACGGAGCGTCAGGAACGGGGGTTGCTGCCAAGCCTGCGCGAGTACTCCCGCTGTTGGGGCATCACCGCCAGTTCGCTGCGAAGCGCCCATCCGGACGCATTGGTCCTCCATCCCGGACCGATGAACCGGGGAGTCGAGATCTCGCCCGAGGTTGCAGACGGCCGAGCAGGGCATCGGTCGGGCATCGGCGAGCAGGTCCGAAACGGAGTGGCGGTCCGCATGGCCTGCCTGTATCTACTGATCAAACCCACCGCCGAAGGAGAGACGCTATGACATTCGCCCTCCGGAACGGCCGCGTGTTGGACCCATCGCAGGATCTGGATGAGATCGCGGATGTCATCGTCCGCGACGGACGCATCGAGGCGATTACGCCGGTGGGCGCGCACCCATCCGACCACGAGGAATCCGCCGAAGGTCTGCTAATCACGCCCGGTCTCATCGATATCCATGTGCACCTGCGCGAACCCGGGTTTGAATACAAAGAAGATATCGAGACCGGTACGGCGGCGGCGGCGGCCGGAGGTTTCACCGCCGTCTGCTGCATGCCGAACACCAACCCCGCGATCGATAGCGTCTCTGTCGTTCGACACATCATCGAACGGGCCGAAGCCGTCGGCGTTGCGCGGGTCTATCCCATCGCCTCGCTGACGAGGGCGATGGAGGGAGGACAGCTCGCCGAGATCGCTGACATGCAGGCCGCCGGCGCGTGCGCGGTATCGGATGACGCCTTCCCGGTCCAGAACGCCGAGACCATGCGCCGCGGTATGGAGTACTGCGCCCAGCTCGGCCTCACCGTCATGACGCACAACGAAGACCAATCGCTCACCAAGGATGGGGCGATGAACGAGGGGCGCACCGCAACGCTGATGGGCCTCCCGGGCATACCTGCCATCGCAGAGGACATCGGGGCGGCACGCAACATCATTTTCGCCCGCCTGACCGGCTGCCGGCTCCATCTCCTCCATATCTCGACCTCAGGTACGGCGCTCCACCTGCAGCGCGCCAAAGCGGACGGCGTACCCGTAACGGGAGAGACTGCGCCTCACTATCTCGTCCTCGATGAGACGGCCTGCGAGGGTTATAACACCAATGCCAAGATGAACCCTCCCCTGCGGAGAGAAGCCGACAGAACCGCTCTGATAGGAGCTCTTCAAGATCATACGATCGACGCGCTGGCCACAGACCATGCGCCTCATGCCGTCTACGAAAAGGAACGGGAGTTCGATCGGGCTCCGTTCGGCATCCTGGGCCTGGAGACCGCTTTTGCGGTCGGGTACACGCATCTGGTCCAGGCCGGCCATATCGGTTTGAATGACCTCATTCGGCTCATGAGCTGCGCTCCTGCGTCCATTCTCGGCTTGCCCGGCGGAACGTTGAAACCCGGCGCACCGGCGGATATCAGCGTGTTCGACCTTACCGAATGCTGGACCGTTCGCCCGGAGCTGTTCCGCTCCAAATCACGTAATACTCCGTTCGCCGGTTGGGACCTGAGCGGCCGGTGTCGCTATACCCTCGTCGGCGGGAGACGCATCGATGTCTGACGCGCCGCTCGCGCTCGTAAACGGCCGTATTCGGACGTGCGATCCAGCGCGTCCGAGCGCTGAGGCCGTGCTGATCGTCGAAGGCAGCATCGCGCGGCTCGGATCCTCCGCGGAGATCACGTCCGATCTTCCGGCCGGTTGTCGCACGATCGACCTGAGCGGCCGGACCGCGGTTCCGGGTTTCAACGATTGCCATATGCACATCCTCGGCCTCGGCGTTACCCTGATGGCAGCGGATGTCTCTCCGTCCGCCGGCGTCACCGACGCGGGATCCCTTATTCAAGCGCTGCAGACCTGGGCCGACGCGAACCCACACGCGCCCTGGGTCACCGGCTACGGGTACGATCAGAACCGGTTCCCGGGGGCGCGACACCTAACGAACGGGGAGATGGACAGGGCCTTCCCCCAGCGCCCGGTAATCGTCTTCCATACGAGCGGCCACGCCGCTGTGGCGAATACATCGGCTCTATCCCGAGCAGGCGTCGGACCCGACACACCCAACCCACAGGGGGGTGAGTTGGTGCACGACGAAGCCGGCAATCTGACAGGGCTCCTCCTGGAGACGGCGATCGGGCTGGTGACTCAGGCCATGCCGCCGCTCACCCGGGCTGAGCGCGCCCGAGCGATCGAGCTCGCCTGCGCTGCGCTCGTGCGCGTCGGAGTGGTCGCCGCGTCGGATATGGGCCTGGGCGGCTACAGCATCGACGACGAGTTCGGCGCCTATCTGGACGTCGTTGAAGGGGGAGCGCCGGTTCGGATGACCCTGTGCCCTGAAGTCGCTGACATCTGGGAGCCGGACGGGATACCGGAGCCATCCCTCTTCGCAGCCGAGATCGGCCTAGGAGGCGCCACGGCAACCCGTTCGGATCGATCGGGCAGTCTCCGTCTGGGGCCGCTGAAGCTCTATGCTGATGGGGCGCTCACCACGCGGACCGCAGCCCTTACCGAGCCGTTCGTCGACGGATCCGGCGACGGTATGCTTCTCCATTCGCCGGATCGGCTGCAGGCCTATGTGCGGCACGGTATGCGTCGCGGCTGGCAGATCGCCACCCACGCCATCGGCGACCGAGCGATCGCTGAGGTCCTCGACGCGTACGAGGCGGCCCTGCCAATGGACCACAGCGCGGGCCGACATCGGATCGAACACGCCATGCTGCTCGATCCGGCGTTGATCCAGAGGATGACGACCGCCGGTGTGGTGGCTGTCCTTCAGCCCGAGTTTCTCGCGAGGCTGGGCGACGCCTATGTCCTGGGCCTGGGCGAGGAGCGGGCGTCTCGCCTGAATCCGTATCGGTCGCTTCTAGCCGCTGGCGCTCGTATCGCTTTCAGCTCGGACTCTCCTGTCGTTCCGGGAGCGCCGCTGGACGGCATACGCGCAGCCATGCACCGAACCACGCCGGACGGCGTTCGCCTCGGCAAGGGCGAACGATGTACGCTGGATGAGGCGCTCGCTGCGTATACAACGGGCGCCGCCTATGCCACGCGCGACGAAGCCCGGCATGGCGCCATCAAGCCGCATGGATCGGCCGACATCGTCATCCTCGACGACGTCTCCAGCGACGGATCGTTCGATGCGGCCGCCGTCGCGGCCACGATGGTCGGCGGACGTTTCGTCCATGGCGCTGATGTTGGCGATGGCTGACGCAAGGGAGGTGACGGTAGTGTTGATCTGCGGTGACGAACGATGCCGGTGAGTGGTGAGCGCCCCGCCATGTTGCTCCTCGAAGACGGTACGGTCTTTCGGGGTGTTTCGCTCGGGCATCGAGGTCTAGCCTGCGGAGAGGTCGTGTTCAATACCGGCATGACAGGATATCAGGAGACGCTCACAGATCCCTCCTATGCGGGTCAGATCGTAACCCTCACCTACCCGCTGATCGGCAACTATGGGTTCAACCACGAGGACTTCGAATCGCGCCGACTACAGGTCGAAGGCTTCGTAGTACGCGAATCCTCGGAGGAGCCAAGCAACTGGCGATCCGCCGGCACCCTCGACGGCTTTCTCCGGGACCATCGTGTCGTGGGTATTCAAGGTGTGGACACGAGGGCTCTCACTCGCCGACTGCGCGCTCATGGTTCTATGATGGGCGTCCTCTCTTGCGATGAGTCGCTCGAGGCTGCCACTCAGCGCCTCCGAAGCGCCCCGCCCTATGACAAAGTGGACTTCGTCAAGAAGGTCAGCGCTGACGCGCCCTACGAGTGGCCGGCAGAAGGCGAACCCCGTGTGCGCATCGCGCTGCTGGATTGCGGCGTCAAGTTCAGCATCCTCCGTCATCTCGCGAAGAGAGGCTGCGCCACTACAGTATGGCCGTGCACCGCTTCTGCCCATGAGATCCTCGAACGTCAACCGGACGGTATCTTTCTTTCGCCTGGACCGGGCGACCCGTCGAACCTGGGCCATATCGTCGATACCGTGCGGCAACTCGCGTACGCAAAGCCGACGATCGGCGTATGCCTCGGGAATCAGCTCCTGGGGTTCGCGTTTGGAGGCCGCTGTTTCAAGCTTCGATTTGGACACCGAGGGAGTAATCACCCAGCGCGCGACCTCGAGACCGGCCGTGTCTACATCACGTCCCAGAATCACGGCTATGCCCTCGATCCGGCTAGCCTCCAGGACGGTATGGAGGTGGCCCATGTCAACGTGAACGACGGCACCGTAGAAGGCCTTCGCCATCGGGAGCTTCCGATCCTGTCGATCCAGTATCACCCGGAAGCGTCGCCTGGTCCCCACGACAGCGGTTACTTCTTCGATCGGTTCATCGGCATGCTGGAGGCCGTATAGACCCGATGTCTGACGAACCGTGGACGATGACAGAGACGGAGCCGACGATCTCTGAGCCGGTCGCGGAGCCCTCCGCACGTGTCGAAGTCGTCCGCGAACGCCGACGTCTCCACCGGCTTCGCCTGATACTGCCGGTTCTCGTCCTGCTGGCGTTCCTTTCGTGGGCCTACACAACCAACTACATCCCATCGCGCTCAATGGAGCCCACGCTCAGGCCAGGCGATCATATCCTGACCATGCGCACCTGGCTGGCCTATCCCGGCAACCGCATACCCAGCCGAGGCGACATCATAACGTTTATTCCACCCGAGGAAGCGCTGCAGGGAGACGGCCCCCCGGCGGGACCCAGGGCGCATAACGAAGTCTGGATCAAGCGGGTTATCGGCTTGCCGGGCGAGTCTGTCTGGATCGTCCGTGGCCAGGTTCTGATCAACGGAGCGCCGCTGCCGTCAGGCTTCTACACTGGCCGGCAGAGTATCTTCCACAACCGATATCCGTTTGCCTCCTTCGCCCCGCTGCTGCTTGCCGACGATGAGCTATTCGTCCTCGGCGATAATCCCAACGATAGTGACGACAGCCGGAACTGGGGACCATTGAAACGGTCGCAGATCATTGGCAAGTACATCCGTGTTCTATTTAACGAGGGCCACTTCGGCCTGAACCAGCATCGAGACCAGACGGAGGGACGCTCATGATCATCGATCCCCACAGGCAACCGTGGCCCTCATGGACCGTCGGGACGCCCCGCCGAACCGCTGATTCCGGGAGTCGAGGGGCAGATGCCTAAGAACCCGGATATCAAGCGAGTCCTGGTGATCGGATCAGGACCCATCATTATCGGACAGGCGGCTGAGTTCGACTACGCAGGCACTCAAGCCTGCCAATCGTTGCGAGAGGAAGGGGTTCAAGTCGTGCTGATGAACTCCAACCCGGCAACGATCATGACCGACCTCGACATGGCCGACCGAGTATACATCGAGCCTCTGACCGTTGAGTTCGCCGAGCGCGTGATCGCTCGGGAGCGCCCCGACGGGTTATTGCCGACCCTCGGAGGCCAGACGGGCTTGAATCTCGCGACGCAGCTCGCCGAGCAGGGCATCCTGGAACGGTACGGCGTTCGGCTCCTCGGCACGACCCTCCCCTCGATCCGGATGGCGGAGGACCGCGAGGAGTTTCGCGCCTTGATGCGCAGGATCGGCGAGCCGGTCCCGGATAGCTGGATCGTCGAAAGCGAAGAGGCGCTCCGCGATATCGCGAACGCCGGTATATGGCCGTTGATCGTCCGTCCGGCCTACACCCTGGGCGGCACCGGCGGAGGAATCGCCTGCGATCAGGACCAGCTGATGGAGATCGGCTGCGGCGGCCTGAGCGCTTCCATGCGTCATCAGGTAATGATCGAGCGCTGCCTCCTCGGCTGGAAGGAGATCGAGTATGAGGTGATGCGGGACGCCAACGATACGTGCATCACCGTCTGCAACATGGAGAACTTCGATCCCATGGGTGTGCATACGGGAGACTCCATCGTCGTCGCGCCTTCGCAGACCCTCTCGGACAAGGAGTACCAGCTCCTTAGAAGCGCCTCGCTCAATATCATCCGAAGCCTGCAGATCGAGGGTGGCTGCAACGTCCAGCTCGCCCTGGACCCGCATAGCTTCGCCTACAATGTGATCGAAGTGAACCCCCGGGTTTCCCGGTCGTCGGCTCTGGCTTCGAAAGCCACCGGCTACCCGATCGCTCGCGTCGCCGCGAAGATCGCTGTCGGCCTCCGTCTCGATGAGATCCCCAACGCCGTAACCGGCAAGACCCTGGCCTGCTTCGAGCCGGCCCTGGACTACTGCGTGGTCAAGATCCCACGCTGGCCGTTCGATAAGTTCGTGCACGCGGATCGGACGATCACAACGCAGATGAAGGCGACCGGAGAGGTGATGGCGATCGATCGGTCCTTTGAGGCCGCGCTGATGAAGGCCGTGAGGGGTCTGGAGATCGGCGTCTTCGGCCTCGCGGGCAAAAGAACCAACGAGCTTTCGGATGTCCGCATCGAAGCGGGCATCGCCACGCCCACCGACGAGCGGCTCTTTATCATCGCCGAGGCGTTTCGGCGAGGCATGATGGTGGAGGAGGTGTACGCCTTCTCGAAAATCGACCCGTGGTTTCTCAGGAAGGTGCAACGCCTCGTCACCATGGAGACGCGCCTCCGGATCGAGGCTGGCGCGATCGCCAATCTCGTGGATAGTCCGACGGAGAGCGATCCGACGGCCGCGCTGATCCGCGAAGCCAAGGCGCTTGGTTTCTCCGATCGGCAGATCGCCGCCAATACCGGCATCGCCGAAAAAGAGGTCCGGAAGCTCCGCAAGGCGCTCGGGATCGTTCCGGTCTATAAGATCGTCGACACGTGCGCCGCGGAGTTCGAAGCCAAAACGCCGTACTATTACTCCTGTTATGAGACTGAGGACGAGAGCTGGGTGAGCCCATCCGAGGCAGAGCTTGCCGCCACATCCGCTGCAAAGGGGGAGTCCGATGAGCGTTAACCGTTCAACCGATGGGCGCTATGTGCTAGCGACAGGCGACGAAGCGGAGCGCCGTCTGGAGCTCGTGGATGCCGTACACGGCCGCGATACGGCCAGCTTGCTGGAACGGGCCGGTGTCGGTCCTGGCCTGCGCGTTGCGGATTTCGGCTGCGGTATCGGGGTGGTATCGTGCGCGATTGCCGAGTTGGTTGAGCCGGCTGGCGAGGTGATTGGCATCGATATCAGCCCTGAGCAGATCGCCGTCGCAGAGCGCCGCTCCAGGGATCGTCGTCTCGCGAATCTCCGCTTCATCACCGGCAGCCTCGAAGAGCCAGGCCTCGAACCAGGCTCCTGCGATATCGTCTATGCCCGCTTTCTGCTGATGCACCTGCAGAATCCGCGCGACGCGATTCGCCGGATGGCATCGCTCCTCACCCCGACGGGCCGCCTCGTGATCGAGGACGGCGATTTCAGCGCCCCCTATTGCATACCGCTCGCGTCGGCGTTCGACCGCTGTTTCGAGCTCTATCGCGGCGCCGTCTCCGCCATGGGCGGGAATCCGCGCATCGGCCCCGATCTGCCGATGATGGTGATGGACGAAGGCTTCTCGTGGTGCGCGGTTTCGGTGGTTCAGCCGACCCTGCGGGAAGGAGAAGCGAAACGATTGCCGGAATGGACCATGCTCGAAGCGAGGGAGACTCTCGTCCACGCAGGCCTGGCAATCGACAGCGAGATCGATGCGATCGCTGTGGAGATGGAGCGCCTCGCGCTCGATTCCACCACCAAGTTCGGCATGGCGGAGATGACACAGGTATGCGCAACCCGACGCTGATCTCTATCGTTGATCGGGCGCTCAGTACTACGCACTACAGAAAAGAGGCGTAAACGGAGTATGACGGAAAGAGTGATTGTGATCGGCTCTGGCCCCATCCGGATCGGACAGGGCATCGAGTTCGACTACTGCTCGGTCCACTGCGTCTGGGCGCTGCGCGAGGCAGGCTTCGAGGCGATCATCATCAACAACAACCCGGAGACTGTAAGCACGGACTTCGATACCTCGGATCGCCTCTACTTCGAACCACTGACGATGGAGGACGTGCTCCACATCGTCGAGCGGGAACGGCCACTGGGCGTGATCGTTCAGTTCGGCGGTCAGACTGCGATCAACCTGGCGCTGCCGCTGTACGAGGCCGGCGTCCGTATCCTTGGCTCCTCGCCCGACTCGATCAGTCTGGCCGAAGATCGGGAACGGTTCGATCAGGTCCTCCTCGAGCTCGGCATCCCGAAGCCGCCGGGCCGTACGGTGACCAGCGCCCGGGGGGCCGAGGAGGTCGCCTCCGAGATCGGCTACCCCGTCCTCGTCCGTCCGTCGTGGGTGCTGGGCGGTCGGGCCATGGAGATCGTCTACAGCCGCGACGAGCTCCGATCGTACATGACCTATGCGGTCGATGTCTCGCCGGTCGCACCGATCCTCATCGACAAGTACGTGCTGGGGCGGGAAGTTGAGGTGGATGTCATCGCCGATGGGGAGATCTGCGTCCTGCCAGGCATCATGGAGCATATCGAGCGCGCAGGGGTGCACTCCGGTGATTCGATGGCGGTCTTTCCACCCCAGAACCTGAGTCCATCGGTCATCGATCAGATCGTCCGGACCTCGACCGACCTCGCGAAGCGGATGGATGTACGGGGGCTGATGAACATCCAGTACGTGGTCGCGGACGATGTCGCACAGGTTCTCGAGGTCAACCCGCGCGCCAGCCGCACCGTCCCGTATCTATCCAAGATCACCGGTATCCCCATGATCAAGCTCGCGACCTACGCGATCCTCGGCAAGAGCCTGCGCGACCAGGGCTACGAAGGCGGGCTGCAGCCCACGCCCCCGCTGATCGCGGTGAAATCGCCCGTGTTCAGTTTCACCAAGCTGAAAGGCGTCGATATCGGCCTAGGCCCGGAGATGAAGAGTACCGGTGAGACGATGGGTATTGAGACGGACTACAGCCGGGCGCTCTACAAGGCCATGGTGGCTAGCGGCCTCGATGTCCAGACGGGCGGTGCGCTGCTCGCGACGATAGCGGACCACGATAAGTCCGAATCCGCAGCGATCATTCGAGCCTTCGCGGATCTCGGGTTCACGATCTACGCAACCGAGGGCACCGCACGGTTCCTCAATGCCCGGGGTATCACGGCGACACCGGTGGGCAAGATATCCGAGCCTTCCCCCAACCTCCTCGATCTGATTCGCAACGGCCAGGTCGATGTGCTGATCAATACGCTGTCGACCGATAAGCAGACAGAACGAGAAGGCGTGCAGATCCGCAGGGCCAGCGTCGAGATCGGCATTCCCTGTCTGACATCCCTCGATACCGCCCGCGCGCTCTCCATGGCGATCGCGAGCCGCGCAAGCGGCCATCCGTTCGATGTGCGCGCCGTGAGCGATTATCTGCCATGAGCCCGCGGCAGCGGTGTATGTGTCGAAGACCTTGACATATCGTTAGTATTCTGATAGCCTAACGAAATACTGTCAACGCGTTGGGCTAGACAGTTAGCCCGGACGGAAGTGGAAGCCACTACGGATCCGGTTCTGCTGATCTCACTGGACAAGGCGATACACCGCTGAGCGCGCATACGCGGTTCTGTTCCATCCGTTCCCTATGGCAGTACATCACTCCATCCTCCAAGGAGGACAAACCGTTGAGAAAGAATGGTTTCACCCTCATCGAGTTGCTGGTCGTCATCGCGATCATTGCGATCCTGGCGGCGATCCTGTTCCCCGTATTCGCACAAGCCCGCGAAAAAGCGCGAACGATCTCATGCCTGAGCAACGCGAAACAGATGGGCACGGCGATCATGATGTACGCACAGGACTTTGAGGAAGCGATCGTTCCATGGATCAGCTGCGG
>JABWBA010000112.1 GCA_013360745.1 Chthonomonadales bacterium
CGATCCTGATCTGGACGGTGGTTCTCTGGATGCTGGCGCTGACGATGCAGGCGATGTGCGCTCTGCTCCTCACGGCCTGGGCTGAGAACGAACGGCTTACGTTCCCCGTCGTCGCCCTGCCGATCGCGCTCGCCACCGAACCCCGCGCCCTCTTTGCCAACCGCCTGCTCTGGGTCGGGTTTGCCATTGCCGGCGGGATTACGCTGTTGAACGGCCTGAACTACCTCTATCCGTCGGTACCGGCGCTGCCGATCAAGCGTCAGACCATCGTCCCGATCGACTCGGGCCCGCTGAGCGGCCCGACGACCTTTGTGTTCAGCCTGTACTTCTTCGCGATCGCCCTCGGATTTCTGATGCCGCTGGATCTGGGCCTCTCCCTCTGGATCTTTTTCCTCCTCCATCGCGCCCAGCTCGCGTTCGTCGCGGTTCATGGCTATCCTCCGGAGAGTCGCCTTCCCTATGCCGACTCCCAGGCGTTCGGCGCCTACATGGCCGTCTTTGCGGCCACCGCGTGGAGGCTGCGATCGCACGTCACTCATCTGTGGTCCATCGCCTGGCGCCCCGAGGGCCACGGCGATCCGGAGCGGCCCGCCCATCGTCGAAACATCGCCGTTGCCGCGCTCGGCTCCGCGGCGATCGTCGGTTTCCTCCTGTGGGCGGGTATGAGCCCGGTCGTTGCCGTTGCTTTTCCCGCGATCTTCTTCGCCGTCGCGATCATGATCACGAGGATCCGTGCGGAGTTCGGCTTCCCCGTGCACGACATGCACTCGATGGGCCCCGGACCCGTTCTTGTCCGGGTCTTCGGGGCCGAAACCTTTTCCCGGAGCACGCTGGGGATGTTCTCGATGCTGCACTGGATGCATCGCGCCTACCGGGGGCATGTCATGCCGCATCAGCTCGAGGCGTATAAGCTGGCGGGAACGGACCTCCGGCGCCGCTCGGCCATGTCGCGGGCGATGACCCTCGCGGTTCTGGCGGCGGTGCCGATCTGCTTCGCCGTCTTTCTCTCGGGCTACTACGATGTCGGCGCCGCAACCGGGCACGTGAACATGTGGGGCGTGGGGTATGGCCGAGAGGCTTTTGGGTACAATCTCCCCACGTGGTTGAAGAACCCGGCGCGGGCCGACATCGGTGACGGTATCGCGACGGGGGCCGGGTTCGCGGTTGCACTCCTGCTCGCATTCGTCCGCACCTTCCTCCCCGGCGTCCCGCTCCATCCTCTGGCCTACGCCGTGAGCAACAGCTGGGGCATGGCGCAGCTCTGGCTGCCCATCATGATCGGCAGCCTCTGCAAGGGCGCCGTACTGAAGGGCCGCGGGCTCAAGGGATATCGTGGAGCGCTCCAGTTCTTCTTCGGCCTGATGCTCGGGGAGTTCGCGGTCGGCTGCAGCTGGACTCTTGTGGGTATGGCGCTGCAAGCGCCGACCTACGAGTTCTGGCCATAGCCGGATCGGCGAACCATCGGCGCATCGGCGCAAGGACCCAGCCCCGTGCGGAGAAACGGATCGGTCCCGTCTCCGCACGCTCGCAACGAGACCGGGTTCGCTCCATATCGCGCCACACGGATTAGGTTAGGAGATAGCGCTGCATGTCGCAATCAATGGTGCAAGACGCCCTTGCGGGTCTGGTCGAACGGAACCCGGGGCATATCGAGTTTCTACAAGCCGCTCAGGAAGTGCTCGGATCGATCGTTCCGGTCCTCGTCAAACGACCGGAACTCGCCCGGGACGGCATCCTGGAGCGCCTGATCGAACCGGACCGCCAGGTGATCTTCCGGGTCGGATGGTTCGATGACACCGGCGCCATCCGGGTGAACCGGGGGTTCCGCGTTCAGTTCAACAACGCCCTTGGCCCCTATAAAGGGGGGCTCCGGTTCCATTCATCGGTGCGGCTGGACACCATCAAGTTCCTGGGATTCGAACAGATCTTTAAGAACGCCCTTACCGAGCTGCCCATGGGAGGCGCCAAGGGGGGCAGCGATTTTGATCCTCACGGCAAGAGCGACGGTGAGGTGATGCGTTTCTGCCAGTCGTTCATGACGGAGTTATGGCGGTACATCGGCGCGGATACGGACGTGCCGGCCGGCGATATCGGCGTCGGGGAACGGGAGATCGGCTATCTGTTCGGCCAGTACAAACGGCTCGCCAACGTCCACACCGGCGTCCTCACGGGCAAAGCCCCGCACTGGGGCGGTTCGCTCGTGCGCAAGGAGGCTACCGGCTACGGGCTCGTCTATTTCGCGGCGCGGATGCTGGCGGCGGCGGGCCTGGAATGGGACGGACTCGATACGGTGATCTCGGGCTCGGGCAACGTCGCCCTGTATGCCGCCGATAAGGCTGAGTCCGTAGGCGCTCGTGTCGTCGCTATGTCGGACAGTCACGGCTATGTGTACGATCCCCAGGGCATCGATTTCCACCTAATGCGAAGGATCAAGGAGGATCGGCGCGACCGGATCCAGGCGTACGCCGGGGAGCGGAGCGGGGCGGAATATCACGAAGGCGCCGAGGGCATCTGGACGGTTCCGTGTACTGTGGCCCTCCCCTGCGCTACCGAGAACGAGATGGACGAAGCGGGCGCACGGGCTCTGGTCGCGAGCGGATGCCGTCTGGTCGCCGAGGGCGCCAATATGCCCTGCACGCCGGAGGCGATCCGCGTCCTGCACGAAAACGGCATTCCGTTTGGACCCGGCAAGGCCGCCAACGCCGGCGGCGTCGCCACGAGCCTGCTGGAGATGGCCCAGAACTCCCAGCGGATCCACTGGACCTTCGATGAAGTCAACAGCCGCCTCTACGGTATCATGAACCGCATCTACGACCAATGCAGGGAAGCGGCCGAGCATTTCGGCAAGCCGGGCGATCTGATTCTCGGAGCCAATGCGGCCGGATTCGTGCGTGTGGCTCGGGCGATGCTCGCGCAAGGCGTCGTATAGACCGCCGAGCGGATACGGAACGGCGCCGAAACACGTACAGTCATTATATGACAACAATCGCCTTCACAGGAGGTGACCGATGACACGAAGGTTCGGTCGGCTGGGCGCGGCCCTGCTGGCCGCATTCGCGCTTGGCGCGCTCCGCGTCGACGCCGCGGCAGCGGCGGACCCGGAGGCCGCGTACAAAGCCCTGACCGAATGGTATACGGCGCAGCTGTCGGCCGCGAAGGACGCAGGCAAAACGCCCGATGTCCGGAGCCTGATGGCCGAGCGGGCGGCCAAAGCCAAAGAGGCCGTGCAGGGGATGGACATCGCGGCCACGCCGCCGTCCAGCTGCCTTGCGCTGGCGCAGCTCTATCAACTAGCGGGTATGGCCGTTGAAGCCGGGACCGCCGCGCAACGATTCCTGACCACGAATCCGCCCGTCGCTGAGAAGGGTACGGCACAGGGGATGGCGCTCTCGGGACTGATCGCAGCCGGCGATGCGGACGCCATCATCGCGTCGGCAAAGACCGTTCAGCCTGCCGATACGACGACAGCGCTGAACCTTGCGTATCGGGTGGTAACCTCCGGTATCGGGGTCGTCCGAACGAAGAAAGGGGTGGATCCGGCCCTTGCGCTCATCAACGACACGGATAAGCGGCTGCCCTGGTCCAGCTTCACCGGAGAGCGGGAGAAACCGTTTGCCGAGTCGATCATCGTTCAGATCGGTCTGAATCGCTCGGCTCTTCTTGAGGCCAAGGGCGACAGGGACGGCGCACTGTCGGCGCTGGAAAACGCCAGGAAACGCCTTCCGGAGGGTAGCCGCAATCTGCGACAGCTCGACGTCAAGCTCAAGCAGATGGCGATCATCGGCAAACCCGCGATCGAACTCGTCAAGGACCGACAGTACGGCGATTTCACCGATCTAGCGACCCTGAAAGGAAGGGTCGTGGTGCTTGACTTCGGCGCCCATTGGTGAACGTTCTGTAAGCGGGGGTACCCCGCTACGATCAAAATGCTCGAAGAGCTCGGGCCCAAAGGTCTCAGCGTCGTTGGCGTGACCAACTACTACGGAACGTTCGGCACGGAGAAGAACCTGACGCCGGAACAGGAATACACCCGATACGCCGACCATATCAAGGAATACAAGATCACCTGGCCGGTCCTATTCGGACCCCGGACCAACAACGACAACTACGGAGTCAGCGGCATCCCGCACTACGTCCTTATCGACCGGAAGGGAATCGTTCGCAAGATGAGCATCGGCTTCAGCGAGCCTCTTCATCAACAGTTCCGCGTTGAGGTCGAGAAGCTCCTGGCTGAGAAGTAGGACCGTCCTCGCTCAGGAACGGGAACCGGCCGGATGCGCCATGCGTCCGGCCGTTTCCGTCCGGCGGTCTGGCGTGACGGCAGGCGTTGATCGCAGCCTCATCGGGTGCCTCGCGGCGGCCATCCTGTCGGTTGTCGGCTGCGGGGTCGGCGGCGATCGCCGGGTCGCGACTACCGCCTCGGCCAACGTCCGGATCGCTGCGGTCGGCGATATCTTACTGGACCGACGCGTGGGGGCCGCCATCGCCGCCGACGGTCCGGACTATCCGTTCGAACGCGTTGCTCCCGTCCTCAGGGATGCGGATCTTGCGATCGGGAATCTGGAATGTCCGATCACCGATTCCGACGCCCGCGCCCCGAAACCCTTCAGCTTCCGGGTCCGTCCGGCGGCGGCCCGGGGCCTCATTCCGAGCGGGCTGGATATCCTCGGGCTCGCCAACAACCACACGCTCGACTGCGGGCGCTCAGGGCTCGCCGATACCATGTCGTGGATTGATCGAGCCCGTCTGTCCTATTGCGGAGCCGGCGCATCCGCGCGGCGGGCAGGGACGGGTCGTGAGATCCGTGTCGGCGGCCATCGCGTGCGCTTCCTCTCGTTCTGCGATGTCATCCAGGACGCATCCTTTCCGACGGCCGGATCTCCCACGATTGCCCAACTGCCAGCAGAGGAGGTTCGACGGGCGATTCAAACGGCCCGGAGGCGCAGCGATCTGGTCGTGGCCTCGTTCCACTGGGG
>JABWBA010000054.1 GCA_013360745.1 Chthonomonadales bacterium
AGACCTCGATGATGTTATCGATCAATGGTTGACGAACCCTGTCATGGCCAACACGTCTGAGTATATATGTGCGGCTCCCGCCCTGTCAACGGCATCCAGTTCAGACGGTCCGGGCCTGGCGTATGTGGACCAGTAGATTCGCTCGATGCTTCTCAACGGTTCCGATGTAATGATGGTCCCGCGCGCGGTGTGCGGACGCCCATGAAGAGGGATTCAGCGCCTGACCGTCGAAGTCAACCCGCACGACCTGAAGGGCGCCTGTCGCTCGCTCCGCGAGAAGCAGGTGGTTGTCGGGGCTGGTAGTTCGGCTCGATCATGACGCCGTCGTAGGATCATGGCGACGGCACCGGAGGAAACGGCCATGCAGCGATGGAAATACCGCTCACTCGTGTTGCGCGACCTGTCGATCGCCGAATCCAAGCTGAACGCAGAAGGCGAGAAGGGATGGGAGCTTGTCTCGGTTTGCCTTCTCGAAAGCAATACCGCACGCGTGTTCTTCAAAATGCGGGCAGACAGCGATGGTCCGGACCATGCGCACCAGGGCGATGCTTTAGGCATCCAGACACCGTTCTCGTAGCGCCGTACACGACATCCATCGTCAATCCGCTCACTTGCCGCCCGTGGCAAGATGCATAATATCGACCTGCGTGGCCTCGGAAGCCGGCATTGCACCGACGATGCGTCCCTCATGCATCACCACGATCCGATCGCTCATGCCGAGGACTTCCGGCAGCTCGGACGAGATCATGATGATCCCGACGCCTTTAGCAGCCAGATCGTTGATCAACTGGTAAATCTCCGTCTTGGCGCCGACATCGATGCCCCGAGTCGG
The DNA here is from genome assembly GCA_013360745.1 of Chthonomonadales bacterium. GTDB lineage: Bacteria > Armatimonadota > Chthonomonadetes > Chthonomonadales > CAJBBX01 > JABWBA01. The sequence continues at coordinate 833 of JABWBA010000054.1, forward strand.
TTCGTCGAAGATGAGCACCCTGCTATCCGTAAACAGCCATTTGGCCAGAACGACCTTTTGCTGGTTGCCGCCGGATAGATTCTGTACCGTCTGTTCGATCGAGGGCGTCCGGATGCCAAGGTCCGATACATATCCCTGCGCGATCCCTCGCTCACGCCCGGCCATGATGAAGTTGAAGCGGGAGATCGCGGCCAGATTCGCCAGGGTCACGTTCTCGCGGACGGCCATGCCGAGCACGAGTCCCTGCGCCTTCCGGTCCTCGGTAACGAGTCCGATACCGAGGCGGATGGCGTCCTGTGGAGACCGCACTCGGACTGGCTTGCCGTCCAGCAGGATCTGGCCCGCATCAAAGCGGTCCGCACCGAATATGGCTCTGGCCAGTTCCGTGCGTCCGGACCCGACGAGACCCGCGACGCCGAGGACTTCGCCCTTGCGCACTGTGAGATTGATATCCTGCAGGACGTTCCTGCGGCTCAGTCCCTGTACCTCGAGGATCGCGTCGCCGATGGGCGCCGGTACCTTGGGAATCATCTGGGTAAGCTCGCGGCCCACCATCAACCGGATGATGTCGTCACGCGTCAGCTCAGCGATGCCGTGGGTCGCGATATGCCTGCCGTCTCGGAGGACGGTGACCCGGTCTGCGATTTCAAAGACCTCCTCCAGACGATGGGAAATATAGACAATGCCGACACCTTCGGCCTGGAGTTGGCGGATCAGCTTGAAGAGCCCGACCAGCTCATGTTCGGTCAGGGTCGCCGAGGGCTCATCCATCACGATCACGGAGCTTTTTCGAGATGTAGCCTTGGCTATTTCGACCATCTGCTGTTGAGCGATGGAGAGTGTATGGACGGGAGCTCGTACGTCGAGCTTGACGCCCAGGCGGTCGACGACTTCCTGAGCCTCTCGATACATCCTTCGGAAGTCGACGAAGCCGGGAATACGAGCGCCCGGCTCACGTCCGAGAAAGATATTCTCCGCGGCGTTCAGGTAGGGGACGAGGTTGAACTCCTGGTAGATGATCGAGATGCCGAGGTCCATTGCGCGTTGCGGGCCGTCAATCGTCACAACGTCGCCCCGCATGATGATATCGCCTGCATCCCGCGGCTGCGCGCCAGCGAGGATCTTCATCAGCGTCGATTTACCGGCGCCGTTCTCTCCCACGAGTGCGTGCACTTCGCCCGGCATTACGGTGAGGCTGACGCCGTCGAGCGCACGGACGCCGGGATACGATTTGCTGATCCCGCGCATTTCGATGACTGGATGGGTGGACGGTGCTGCGGTACTCACAATGGCGACTCCCGGCGGAGAATGGCTGGAGCATTGTAGCAGAGCCGAACTCCGTTGACAAGCCCGGGAGCGACGGCTATACTGGCATGACGTGCGTTACGGACCAGACAGGATTCTATGCAAGCTCTAGAGGACTATGACGAGGGCGAGGGGCCCGTGCCGTCAACGGCTGCGGAGGGCCCATGGGAAACGGGGCTGACGCCGGCCGACCCCGCTCCGAGCGTGTCCAGCGCCGGCGTCAATACTCCGATCCGATTGTTCGCGGGCAGCGGTAATGAACCGCTAGCTCAGGCGGTTGCCAGCAGGTTGGATCTCACCCTTGCCGATATGCACCGGCGACAGTTCGCCGACGGAGAGATCCATCTGCGATGCGACGAGACGGTTCGCGGAACCGATGCCTATATCATTCAGCCTACCTGTCCGCCGGTGAACGATCACCTGGTGGAGTTGCTCATCTGGATTGATGCCGTCAGACGGGCGTCGGCCCAACGGGTGACTGCCGTCATACCCTATTACGCGTACGCTAGACAGGAAAAGAAGGATCTGCCGAGGGAGCCGATCAGCGCGAAGCTCATCGCGAACCTGCTCGAGCGAGCTGGGGCTGATCGGATCATGGTGATGGATCTGCACGCCGATGCGATCCAGGGCTTTTTCGGATTACCCGTTGATCACCTTACGGCAATCCACGTATTGGCCCGGCACATTGCCGAAAGGAACCCTCCGTCGACCGATATCGTCGTCGTTTCTCCCGACGAAGGCCGGGTGAAGATGGCTCGACGCCTCGCGTCACTGCTTGGCACCCGGTTGGCGGTCGTCTATACGGGTAACGCCGGCGAAGCGGGTGGGCGGCGAAGTTACCTTGCCGGGGAGGTGAAGGATGCCTCGCCCGTGATCATCGAGGATATGGTGACCACCGGTCGAAGTGTCCTGGAGGCCTGCGATGTCCTTATCGAACACGGCTGCCGCCCACAGATCCGGATCGCAGCCACCCACGGCGTCTTTGCCGGAGAGGCTCTGCGGCATATCGCCGAGCGTACGGATGTCGCTGAGATCCTCGTTACCGATACAGTCCCGCAGCCCGCAGCGCAGGAACAACCAAAGCTCTCGGTGGTGAGTGTCGCGGACCTGTTCAGCGCCTCTATTTTGCGTGCGCATTACAACCAGTCCATCTCATCGCTCTTTCCTCCGGCCGCCCTGAGCGCGCGAGGCTGAGTATGGACTACGAAAGGCCAGTATAACGTGACTGAGTCGCTACGCTTTGATACCTATTACCGCTACGACGAGTTGACCGAGCTGCTCCGCGGTCTTGAGGCGGCCTATCCGGACCTGCTCACGATCTCGAGTATCGGTACGAGCTACGAGGGCCGGGATATCTGGTGCGCCACGATGACGGCTCGTGCAACTGGTCCGGCCGAGCACAAACCGGCCGTGTATGTCGATGGCAATATCCATGCGACGGAGGTATCGGCGAGCAGCGCTTGTCTGTACTTCCTGTGGCAAACGCTGCAGGGATACGGTACCGATCCGGAGGTGCGCCGGTGTCTCGACACCCGTGCGTTCTATGTTATCCCTCGCTTGAACCCGGATGGCCCGGAGCTGTACCTTCGCGACAACCCCCGTTCGGTACGGTCCAGCGTACGCCCCTATCCCTACGACGAGGAGCCGATCGGAGGCCTGAAGGTAGACGATATCGATGGAGACGGACGCGTTCTAACGATGCGCGTGCCGGACTCGCACGGGGCGTGGAAGATATCGGACAGGGATCCCCGCCTCATGGTGCGGCGCGACCCAACGGAAGTCGGCGGGACGTATTACCGACTCCTTCCCGAGGGGCGTGTCGACGATTACGATGGCATCATCCTGAACATCCAGCGGACCCCAGAAGGTCTGGATCTGAACCGTAACTATCCGGCCCACTGGCGAACGGAACAGGAGCAGCACGGCGCCGGGCCGTTTCCGACGAGCGAACCCGAGGTGCGCGCGGCGGTAGCGTTCATAACCAGCCATCCCAACATCATCGCCGGAGTGGCTTTCCATACCTACAGCGGCGTTCTTCTTCGGCCCTATGGCACCCAGAGCGATGAGAGCATGCCGGCGGAGGATCTCTGGGCCTATCAATCGATCGGAGACAAAGGCCTCGAACTGACGGGTTATCCGGCGATCAGCGTATACCACGATTTTCGCTACCACCCGAAAGAGGTCATCACCGGTGTCTTTGATGATTGGCTGTATGATCATCTCGGGGCGTTTGGATGGACGGTCGAGATATGGTGCCCGCAGCGGGAAGCCGGAATACCGGCCTTTGGACCCGGGAAGCCCGAGGGGGGCTATCGGTTCATCGATTGGTATCGGGACCATCCTGCCGACGACGATCTGAAACTGCTCCACTGGAACGACACCGCTCTGGACGGCAAGGGTTTCGTACCGTGGACTCCATTTGAGCATCCGGACCTTGGTGCGGTAGAGATCGGTGGATGGGATACGGCGTACTGTTGGCGTAATCCCCCACCGGAGCTGCTCGAAAAGGAGATCGCCCGATTTCCCGAATGGCTTCGCTGGCAGGCGTTGATCTCGCCCCGGCTGACGCTGGATCGCTTTACGTGCGAGCCGCTCGGAGACGGAACGTACAAGCTAACGCTCGTTGTAGATAACGAAGGCTGGCTGCCCACGTACGGCACCAAGAAGGCCCTGGAGCGAGGATCAGCTCGGCCGGTGATTGCAGAGATCACACTCCCTGAAGGCGCGAGCCTCGAGATCGGACAGCTCAGGACCGAGCTCGGTCATCTCGAAGGCCGAAACGGCAAATCGGCGGCCAGCATCGGATGGATGGCGGATCCTACGGACGAACGTGCTCGAGTTGAGTACGTGATCCGAGCGCAGGCGGGCGACGTTGTCAAGGCAGTAGTGCGTGCCGAACGCGCGGGACGGATCGAAACGGAGGTTGCGCTCCGCTGACCCAGAGCGAGGCAGCATCTCGAACGTTAGGCGCCGGTCTGATGAGACTCCCGCGCATCCGGGAGACGGTTCACTAAAGCCAGCAGTACATCATATACTGCATCCGACACCGGAGCGCTCAGCTGTCGGGCCAGAGCCCGCTTTTTTCGAGCGGTCTGGATACACGCGGCATCGGCACATACATAGGCTCCTCGCCCGAGGGCCTTTCCCGTTGGATCGTAACATACAACGCCGTCCGGAGTCCGGACCAGGCGTAATAGCGCCCGCTTCTCGTCGGATGTTCGGCAGCCGACGCACATTCGGCGGGGTTTATGCCGGGGTCGCATGGGCATTCGCCAACCTCAAGACGCCGTGCGGTGTGATGGCGTAGGGCTATTCCGCCGGCGCAGAGTCTGCTGCCACTGATGCCGTATCTGGATCGGCCGCGGCGGCAGCGGGCGCTGGCTTCGTGGCGGCATCGTTCGCTGTGCCGCCAGCTCCCGTTTCACGAGCGATCTGCGACTCAGACCGAATATCGATACGCCAGTGCGTCAGCTTCGCAGCGAGACGGACGTTCTGCCCTGACTTGCCGATCGCCAGGCTCAGTTGGGCGTCGGGAACGATGACGAGCGCAGTCTTTGGTTCGCTTGGGAGGAGGCGAACGCTCGAGGGTTTCGCTGGCGAAAGCGCCTCTTGTATGTATTGAGCCGTGTCCTGTGACCATCGTATGACATCGATTTTCTCGTCATACAACTCGTTGACCACGGCCTGAACGCGGTTGCCTCGATGGCCGACGCAGCTCCCGACCGGATCGACTTTTGGATCTCGCGATAGAACAGCGATCTTGGACCGGGCGCCCGGTTCTCTTGCGACTCCCTGAATCACGACGGTTCCGTCAGCGACCTCTGGCACTTCCAGCTCGAAGAGCCGTCGGATCAGGCTGGCGCTATTTCTGGATAGGATCACTTGCGGGCCGCGAGCCGTTCGCCGCACTTCGGCCACCAGCACTTTGATCCTGTCATTGAAGCGATAGGGCTCATTCGGCACTTGCTGGTCCGGCGGAATAACGCCCTCGATCTTGCCCAGGTTCACCAGAATGTGCCGATACTCCCTGCGTTGGACTACGCCGATGATGACCTCGTTGATCCGCTCACTGTATTCCGCGAAGACCCGTTCACGCTCGAGTTCTCGCAGCTTCTGAACCACAACCTGTTTGGCCGTCTGCGCCGCGATTCGCGCCAGTGCAGGCTCGCGTAGAACGATTTCGATCGTATCGCCTGCTTTGCAGTCCGGATGTGTCAGGCGAGCATCATCGATATGGATCTCGTCCGTGTCCATCAGGACGTCGTCGATGACGGTGTAGGAGCGGTAGACTTGGATGGTCTTGAAATCGTCGGAGACCTCGACGCGGATATCGCTTGTCTGGCCAACGAAGTTCTTCTTGTAGGCGGTGACGAGCGCGTGTTCGATAATCTCCGCCAGGGTCGCTGGGGCGATATCCTTTTCACGGGCGATCTGTAACAGGGCATCCATCAACTCGTCATTCACAGACCGACCTCCTATAGAATACGGAAGCCGCCTTGTCAGGCGGCCACACATTGGACCTTACAAGATAACCATCCCGTCACACGCACCGGGACCGAGCGAGTTGGGCTATTATACCATAGAGGAGCCCGTTGCAACTATGATTTGTCCCGTTTGTGATGGTCCCTGAATCCGCGCCGATCGCGTATCTTGACGAGGTGTTCCCCGGCATTCAGGGCGAAGGCCCGTATGTCGGTGTGCGCCAGGTGTTCGTTCGGTTCTCCGGGTGTCCGCTCGATTGCGCATATTGCGATTCCCAGCGCACACGGCGAAGGAGCGAGCGCTGTACCATCGCGGATTCCGATGCTGCCGGAGCGACCTCGACGGTATCGAACCCGATCGACCTGCCGCTCCTGCAACACCTGATTGCCGCCGCCGCTGGCGGCGCTCCGATCCACTCGATCGCAGTGACCGGGGGCGAGCCGTTGGTGCAGGTGGATTTCCTGGCAGCGTGGCTCGCTCGGTTGGCGAACGACCAGAAAGTGTATTTTGAGGCCTCCGGGATCATGCCGGAGCGAATGGCATTGATCGCCCCATATGTCTCGATCTGCGCCATGGATATGAAACTGCGGAGTACAGCCGGGGGCGTGCCTCGATGGACCGAGCACGAGGAGTTCCTCCGGGTATGCTCGAAAGCCGGGATGGATGTGTACGTTAAGGCCGTCGTCGGAATGGATACGAGCGTCGACGAAGTGCAAACCTGTGCACGACTCATCGAGCGTATCCGGCCGGAGACCGTTCTCATCCTCCAACCGGTCAGCCCTGCCCACCGGGTGCGTTCCGGGCCGGATGTCTCCCTTCTTGCGGGCTTGCAGCGTGCGGCGTTGGAGATCATTCCGGACGTCCGGGTGATACCGCAAACGCACAAGATGATCGGCGCTCGCTGATGTCCGTGCCAGAGGCGATCGTCCTCGTTTCGGGAGGATTGGACAGCTGCGTCAGCCTGGCCTGGGCCCATCGTCAGGGCTGGGGTATCCGCACGCTCCACGTTTCCTATGGTCAACGAACGGAGAAGCGCGAGGAACAGGCCTTTCATGAGATCGCTGATCATTACGAGGTTCCGGCGGAACGGCGACTCCGGATCTCCATTGAATGCCTCCGGTTGATCGGCGGTTCGTCTCTGATCGATCGTTCGATGCCCGTCGAAGCGGCTGAACTGGATCGCGGGGCGCTTCCGACCACGTATGTGCCCTTTCGAAACACCCATCTCCTCGCAGCTGCCGCCAGTTGGGCGGAAGTCTGCCGGGCGGATCGGATCGTCATCGGCGCCGTCTATGAGGATTCGAGCGGATATCCCGATTGCCGGCCGGCATACTACGAGGCGTTTCAAGCCCTACTCGATGTTGCCGCGCCGGGAGCGAACCTCCAGGTGGTGACGCCGCTATTGCATCGTACGAAGGGGCAGATCGTCCGGCTTGGTCGCTCTCTGGACGCTCCTCTTGATCGTACGTGGTCGTGCTATCAAGCAACGGAGCGGGCGTGCGGCGTCTGCGATTCCTGTGCCCTGCGATTGAAGGGATTTCGGGAAGAGGGAATCCCGGATCCGATTCCGTACTCGTAATAGTCGGTACTCCGTCGCGCATACGGCGGCGTCCGCCGCATGACAAATATCCCATGTTGGCCAACAGCGGCGATGGGCCGTTGTCAGGACGATCAGGAGGTGAACGGCATGGTCCCAGTGATGACGGCGGATATCCCAAGGCCGCCGCAGAGCGTTTTCGTGGGACGGTATCCGCAGCTCATCGCGATGCGGTACGTCTCAGGCAAGGAGCTTCCAGCAGGTGCGGTAGAAGCGATCCGCTCCGAGAAGGATCGCATCTTCGCGAAGATCGGCGGCGCCACGCTAGTGCTTGATGGCGGACGCTGGCGGACTGCGACGCCGTCGGATCGAATCCCGCAATTCGGCTCTGGCGAAGAAGGGCCCAACGGGGCGATGCTGACCAGCCAGGCTCGAACCCGGGACGGGGAGATCTGGGCTACCACCGCATCCGGAGCCTTTCGGAAGAAAGACGGCCAGTGGACCGTACTGGATATCCCGCGTGTCTATGCGGTGCGCCAGGTGATGCCCGATATCGACATGGTGATCCGCAGGGTGCTTGCGGACCCATCTGGACACATCTGGTTGGTGACCGATCGCGGCGCCTACCTGACCGACGGCCAGGGTTGGTGGCATCCGCTGGATCACCACGACGGCATGCCCTATGTCGTGATGACTTGCATGGCGATTGCCCCGAATGGGGATCTCTGGGGCGGGACGTCCGAGGGAGCGTGGCGCCTGCGCGCCGGTCAATGGCGCTATTTCTGGGGGCGGCGCTGGCTTCCGGGTAACAACGTTGCCGATATTACCGTGGATGATCGGGGGCGCGTCTGGCTGGCGACGGATGCGGGCATCGCCTGTATTGAGGAGCGGGAGATGTCGCTGGCCGATAAGGCGCTGCACTATGACGCGATCACTCAGCAACGGCATAACCGTAATGGCTGGATCTCCGACTGCAGGTTCGAGACGCCCGGTGAGCCGGATAAGGGCGTCATTCACCATGCCAGCGACAACGACGGCTTATGGACCTCCATATACGTCGCCGCAGAGTCGTTTCGCTATGCCGTGGATAAGTCCGCGGAAGCTCGGGCCAACGCGTCGAAGAGCCTGCAGGCGCTGCTCGACCTCGTTCGGTTGAGCGGCTATCCTGGCTTTCCCGCAAGGGCCATCATCAAGAAGGGCGAAAAGGTAACCGGTTATCAGCCGCACGAAACGGTTCGAGTCGATGGCGAAACGGACCCGATCTGGTATGCCTCGCCCTCGCATCCCGAGTATATCTGTAAAGGCGATACCTCATCGGACGAGCTGGATGGGCATTACTTCGCCTGGTATGTCTATTACGAGTGTGTGGCGAACAAGGAAGAGAAAAAGCAGATCGCGGACGTATGCCGTGCGGTCACCGATAATCTCTTGCGCAACGGGTTTACCCTCGTAGGGCACACGGGCCGCAAGACCCGATGGGGCGTCTTCGCTCCCGAGTACCTGAACGAAGATCCCCGCTGGGTGGATGAACGGGGATTGAACTCCCTTGAGATGCTCTGTTATCTGAAGGTGGCCCATCATATCTGCGGCGATCAGCGCTTCGCCGATGCCTACGAAAAACTCATCTCAGAACACCATTACCTGATCAACACGTTGCTCTATCGACATCGCGCCATCTGGTATAGGATCAACTTCTCCGACGATGAGCTGGCCTTCTGCACCTTTTACCCGCTAATCCTCCTCGAGACGCGGCCTGAGCGAAGAGCGGTGCTGTTGGAGAGCCTCGCGACGAGCTGGAAGGGCCTCCGGGAAGAGAATCGGGCCTGGTACAATATCCAGTACGCGGCGCTTGCCGGCGGTATCGATCGTCTCGACCGCGCGGTCGAGTGCCTGCAGGATTGGCCCTATGAGTTGATTGAGTGGAAGGTGCGCAACAGCCATCGCCACGATGTTGAGCTCCGGTATGCCCCGGGACGGGGCGGACCGTGGCTGGATCGTGTCCTGCCGTTCAGCGAACTGCGGATCATGCGCTGGAACGGCAATGCTTACGAGCCGGATGGCGGCGGCGATGGCTCTTCGGAAGATGATGGCGGCGCCTGGCTGCTGGCCTACTGGATGGGACGGTACCATGGGCTGATCCGACACTAGGCGGCGCTGCACCGCCGACAGCAAGCTCCAGCAGGAGATCAGAACAATCCGGGAGGCACTCCGGCAGCGCCCGCGATCCCCTGCATCATCTCTTGTGCGAGCGCCTCCGCACGGGTCTGGGCCTCGCGTATCGCCGTGACGATAAGATCCTGGAGCATCTCAACGTCGTCAGGATCGACGGCGTCCTTCTGGATGCGAATGTCGACGAGCTTGCCCTTGCCGGTGACAACAGCCGTTACCGCCGTGCCCCCAGAGGACGCTTCAACCCGGGCGTTTTCGAGTTCTTGCTGGGCCGCCGCCAGATCCTCCTGCATCTTTTGCGCCTGCTTCATCAGTTTCCCGATGTCACCGAGCCCGCCAAGGGGATTGCGTCCGCCGAACGCTGGTGTCATGACTGTCGTCCCTCCGTGCTGGTTAGAATGATTCGTCGTCCCTGGAGACGATCACGCCGTCCATCGTTCGAGCGGTCGTCTCCAGAAGCGAAGGTTGTTCGGTTGCCGCGGACGGTGTCTCAGCGCGGGTCTTCGCTGCCGTCCTGGAGTCCGGTGCGACGATGCATCGGACCTTGAGGCCCGCGACGCCGAGCTCATCAGCGAACACCTGTTCGATCATGGCGCGGGCATTCGGGCGGTCCGCGCGTGCGCGGGCGAACTCAGCCTGGAACGCGAGGCTGACCGTATCGTGCTCGAGATCGGCTACGGTCACATCATCGGTGAGCACTCCTGCAGCGGAGCGTGATCGATCGATGATGCGAGAGCGCACTCGAGGCCAGATCCGCTTCAATATGTCCAGAGTTATCCCAACATCGCGCGCAGCCCGGGCGGCGTTGCCCTGATCATCGGTGACGGACGGAACCGCTCGAACGGGCGCCGCGCGATCCGCACGGGAGTCCGCAGGATTGGTGTCGATAGGAAGCGCTTCGCGAGCCGGTGGCGCAACGCTGACCGCTGGGCGCTCCGTGGGTTCAGCCATACGCCAGAGGGTCCGTTCGAGAATGATTCTGTGTTGATTGGAGAATCGGAGATCACGCTCGGCCTCAGCGAGCATTGCGAGCAGTTCAAGCAGCCTGGCAGGGGTGAACCAGCCGCTTTGTTCACGAAGCGTCTCTGCGTGCTCCGGAGGCATCCCTTGCAGACTTGCGACGCTGCCGGTATAGGCGACCACCAGAATATCCCGTATATGCTCCTGCAGGGCGGCAAGAGCTTGCCGGACATCCGCGCCCGATGCAAGGATCGTCGTACTGAACTCAAACGCGGCGATGGCGTTCGCATCCCGGATTGCCCGCATTGCCGCGTCGATCGTATCCCGGCCTATGGCGCCGAGCGATTCCCGGACAGCGGTCTCGGTGATGGGTCCGTCCGCAACGGCGATCACCTGCTCCAGAAGGCTCAGCGAATCTCGGAACGAACCTTCTGCGGCCCTGGCGATTAGATACGCTGCTTCTTTCTCCCATTCAAGACCTTCGGCCTGCAGAACTCGCTCCAGATTTGCGGTGAGGGCATCCAGGGATCCGCGCCGAAAGTCGAAACGTTGACATCGGGATCGGATCGTCGGAGGGACTTTGTGCGCCTCTGTAGTCGCCAGGATGAACACAACGTTGGCCGGGGGCTCTTCGATGGTCTTCAGCAGCGAATCGAACGCCTTCTGGCTGAGATCATGCACCTCGTCGATGATATAGACTTTGCATCGCCCTTCAACCGGACCAAATCGGGTGTTCTCGATGATCTTCTCGCGCACATCATCGATACCCGTCTCCGATGCCGCGTCCATCTCGACAACATCGATCGAGGAGCCCGATCGTATCCGTTCGCACGTCGAACACGTGCCGCAGGGGTCCGGGGTGGGTCCCGTACTCGATTCACAGTTGAGCGCCCGGGCGAGGAGGCGCGCTGCGCTGGTTTTACCGCAGCCCCGTGGTCCGCAGAACAGATACGCATGGGCGTAGCGCTGCTGGCGGAGTGAGTTTCGGAGTACCGTGGTGACGTGATCCTGTCCGATCAGTTCGGTGAAGTTCTGCGACCGATATTTCCGATAGAGGGAGACGTAGGCCACGTTGTGCGCTCCGGATCCGGTTGCCGATGTGAATGTGATCGTGCGGTCCGTTTTTGTGATGTCGTCCGACGGGAGCGGCCCGATCACGGCTCTGGCCCGGTAATCACGCGGCACTCGGGAAGTCATCCTTAGTGCTGCTGCCTTCCGGCCCTGACACGGTTCAGATGCTTGCCGATGCGCGGAACCCGGCCATCGTCGCCGCTAAGGCGCGTTGAACCGCCTGACGTGCATCCCGAGAACGGACACCTCAGCCCCGCTTGAGCGGATTGCGGGTTCAGGGCACCGCTAGCTCCCCGCCTAGCACGATCACATCCCTATTGTACGCCATTTCTACTCGATCTTGGGGGATACCGTAAGGACAGAGGGAGCCATGTACTCTACAGAGATGGAGATGGACGGACCGAGCGGTCCGTCCATCAAGGGATTGTCCCTAACGCTGCCCGTAACGGCGGCGCCCTGCTATGGTGTTTGGCGCTGAAGCTCCGCGTAGCGATCGGCAGGAAATACATCCTTCTCCGTGATCGGCGCCCGTCGGAGAACCTGGGCTCGAGTGATCCGATATACCTTGCGGAGGATCCGGTTCGGCGGTGTCTTCTGGGATTCTACGGTCAGATATTTCCGATCCGTCATCCCTTCGCCAGACCATCCGAAACGATCCTGAACGAACGGTGAGGTGCCTCGGGGATCGAACTCGAAGACCAGAAAGTACCGATCACTGGTAAAGCTGTACATTTTCGGGTCCTTGCTCATGTCGATCTTCCGTCCCCAAATGCCCTGGCGAACGGAGTGCTGATCCTGCATGAGCGTGACGCTCTGATCGATCGTAAAGGTAAAGGCCTTCAGCTGCGGCGGCCGCCAGTTCTCATCATGGAGTCGAATGGTGACGCGGGCGCCGTCACCGACGTTGAACTGACCCTTGAGTTCCAGTACCCGGTCGGCAGTGAACGTCGGACGGACGTCGAAGGCGGTCTCCCATGGCGGTTGGACCGCCGGCGGTCTGGGCTGACCAACACTCAGCGCCGGCGGGTTCTGACCGACGGCTCGGTATTGCTCCTGCTTCTGGCGCGCCTCCTCGGCGCTCTTGAAAACGTAGAGGTCACGTGCGGACGGCTCGCCGGTATTCGGGTCGGTGGTCGAGGGCAGCTTAGAATCCAGCGCCCAATCGATCTCGTGCGTATATCGGCTGTACTTACGCTTCAGCATGAGCTCGAGATTATGCCGTTCACTATCCCGTACGTTGCGCTTGCTGTAGTCCTTGGGGTCTTCGCGCACAATCTTCATGCTCATGGCGAGAGCTTTGCGCCAGATATCGATGGATTCGTCGATTCTTCCCAGACGCGTCAGGGAGTGCGCAAGCTGGTGCCAGACGAACATCGGAACAGGCTTCGTCATCTCGCCGCGTTCATCGGCGCCCTTACGTTCTTCGGCGCACTTTTTGTACCAATAGTAGGCGCGGTCGTAGTCCTTGATCTTATCGGTGTTCTGCCATCCGAGCTCGAAGGCGATGTCATACACCGTAGGGTTATTGGCGTCGCCTTCCTCCAAGAGCCGCTGTGCGGCCGGGATATAGCGTCGATCCGAGCGCTCGCTTGAGTCCGTGAAGTTGTACGCCAGATGCCATGCGCCGGTGATGTAGACATCGAGATTATGAGGATCGAGCCAGGTGACCATCCGCACCATGGGCAGGATCGCATCGTAATCGCCCTCGTGGAAGAACTCGTCAGCCCGAACCCACAGGAGTCCGGCAACGGCTTGCTGCATGCCGAGGAGAGGGCCGAGGATGAACTCCGTCGAAAGACCCGCGAACGGGGTCTTTACGCCCCGGTGCATATCGGCGACGACCGGATCAATCCGCGACTGCGTGAATACCACGGCGATCGCGAGCGGCAGAAGCGCCAGAAGCAGTTTGCGGCGTGTTGCCTGGTGCATGGTGATACCCCGCTAGACCTCGCGCCGATCGAAGACGATGATCGCCAGGATCAAGAGAACCGCTGAATAGATGATCGCATACGCAACATTCTGCATGATGAACATATTCAGGTTCTTGATGACTACCTGCGGATGGATCAGCTTGTTCTGGATATTGAAGTTGCCGAAGTTCGGGATGGCGTAATGGACGAGTGTGGCCACAGCCCGGGTTGCCACGTTCTTATTCTCTAATAGCGATTCGGTAACGGAGCTGAGGTTGCCCACGATGAAGAGGCCGAAGCTCATGAAGAAGTTCACAACCGGCGTCGCAAAGGTGCTGAAGAAGATGGCCAGCGCACCCAGCAGCATCATCTGGAAAAAGGTCATGATCACGCCCATGACCATATCCGGTGAGAATCGACCTTCTTGATACCGAAGGACGCCGAGAAACACGATACCCATCGAAGCCAGCATCACGAACACAGTGAACAGGCCGCCCAGGAACTTCCCCAGAACGAACTCGTACCGCTGAACGGGTTTGGATAGAACGGTGTAGATGGTCCGCCGCTCGATTTCGGTGGGAATCACCTGGATGCCTGTCAGGACGGTGATCAATAGGCCCGCGAGCAGAATCACGGCAAGGCCCAGACTTCTAAGGACAGCAGAGCTCTCTCGGGGACTGAGAAAGCCGACCGAAGGTCCGAGGGCGATCATGGCGACGGCGACGATCAGCAGGATCAACAGGATCTTGCGCCGAAGCATATCCTCCAGGGTCTGTTTGGCGATGGCAAGGGTGACCATAGTCAGCTTCCCGTCTCTTTCATGACCGTATCCACAAAGACCTCCTCGAGGGTTCGCTTATGCGGCGCGACCGAGACGATCTCGGCTCCCGCTCCCCGAATCAAGTCGACGATCGGGTTCGTATCTTTCGGGGCGACGCCGGGCACGCGGCCGAGGCCGTTGGACTGTTCGCCGGCACCGACGACTTTCCTAATCTTCTCGAGAAGCGCCGCGTCGCCGCCCTTGTAGACGATCTCGACGGTGTCCCCTGAGGTCAACTCAGCGGTCTTCCCAACCGTACGGAGCTTTCCCTGATGGATGATGGCGACACGCGAACAGGTGAGCTCCACATCCGGAAGTTGATGCGAGCTGAGGAAGACGGTCTTGCCCTGCCGGCCGACGTTGGCGATGATGTCCCGCAGTTCCGCGTGGGCGATTGGATCCAGACCCGACGTGGGCTCATCGAGAATGAGCAGCTTTGGATCATTAATCAAGGCCTGTGCGATGCCGGTACGCTGTCGCATCCCCTTCGAATAACCCCTGAGCGGGCGCCGCCAGGCCGAGGGATCAAGGTACACATCCTCAAGGGCCTTCTGGATTCGCTTGCTTCGCTCGGGCTCGCTGATTCGGAATAGACGCGCGTAGAAATCGAGCATATCCCAGCCGGTCATTCCCTCGTAGAAATACGCTTCTTCGGGCAGATAACTGATCTGCCCTTTGACGCCGATGTCCCCGATGGGTTTGCCCAGCACGGTCGCCGTGCCCTCAGTCGGAAAGATCAAACCGAGCAGCATCTTGATCGTTGTGGTCTTGCCGGCGCCGTTGCGGCCGAGAAAACCAAAAACCTCGCCTTCCTCGACTTCGAGATTGAGCCGATCCACCGCCCGAATCTCCGTCTTGGTCCAGACGTCGAGATAGGTCTTCGTCAGGCCTTGGATACTGACGGCAGCAGCCATGTACGGACCTCCTTGGCACGAATGCCTAAGTCACAAGAAAGCGGGGCGTGTCGCTCGTGCGCCCCGCAACTCCGGAGTATAGCGTTATCGGCGATAAGGTGTCAACGCCGGTTCTGATAAGACAGTGCCCCATCGTGATGATACAATGACGGTATGCGTCATGTTTTGAGTTCCGCATTCATCGGAGTCGTTTTCTCGATGATTGCGCTCCCGGCGATCCTCATCGCCCAGGCGACAAAGCAAGGTGCGAGCTTGCAGCCGACGAGCGCTCTGCCGGCGCGCGTACCGTACAGGCTGATCTCAGGGATTGTGACACTAGAAGCCAGTATCGCCTCCGGAAAGCCGATCCGCTCGGCTCTGGACACAGGACTGACTACATGCATCGCTTCTGAGAAGCTTGCGGAAGCGGCAAGAATGACCAGGCTCGATGCCCAACTCCTGCAAGCCCCTCTCGGGCCTCTGACCGTGACGACCTCCTCGCCGATCAATCTCCGAATCGGATCAGCGATGTTCTCGTCGGTCCCGATGTCCATCGGCGATGTCGGAAGTCAGATCAGCTCCGATCGAAGCCTCGAGTGGCCGGAACTATGGATCGGCCTTCCGGTATTGATGTCCTGCGCCATCGTGCTCGATCCGACGGATAGCAGCGCCACTCTTATCGATAGCGGAGCTCCGCCGCCGAGGGGCTCGCGGCTCATATCGATCGAGGTACGTGATGGCCGAATCGAAGCGCCAGTGATCCTGAACGGCAAGGGGCCTGAGAGCTGGACCGTCAGCACGGCGACTCCGGGCACGGTGGTATCGAGTCGCCTGGCCAAACTGATCCAGCCGAAAGTCGAGAACCTGAGGGATGTAAAGACATCGTCCGGACGTATGGTCCGTATTGGCGCATCGAAGTTCGAGGACCTTCGGCTTGGATCCGTGAAGATCAACGGTGTAACTGCGGTCGTCCCTGCAACTGACGGCCCTGAAGTGGCAGGGGTGATCGGAACCGATGTGCTGCTCCGACACGTCGTCTATATCAACTGCGCAAAGCGCCAGATGGCGTTGGCGCCCCGCAGGGCGCAGCGTGGACAGAACTGAGAACGATGACAAAACGTCCTATACTAGACTCCATTCCATACAGTAGGAGGAACCCACGATGAAACGATTGCTGGTGGCAGTCGTATGTCTCGCCGTGGCTCTGCTCTCCATCAGCCCTGCACTGGCGCAGACAAAGTCGTCAGGACAGAAGAGCCAGAACTCAAAACAGAAGGGTAAGTCGGGTAAAGGCGGGAAATCCAGCGGTTCCAAGAACACTGGGAAATCCGCGCCTAAAGGAGGCGGGGCAGGGTCGGAGAGCACGAAGCAGTCGGGGGCTTCTCAGGGCAACAAACCAAAGACCGATACGAAGGTAAAGGGAGGCGTCGATACTAAGGCCAGCAGCTCGACGGTGGAGGATGACGGCGCTTCGGGTCCCGATAAGGCGTTCAACTACGGCGCTCTAACCTCTGTTGCGTTGTACAACGGCAAGGACCTCACAGGCTGGAGCTTGCGGCGCGCCGATGGTAAGAACGCCTGGAAGCCCGACGGTCCAATGCTGACCAATACAGAACCCGGGACCGATCTTGTCTCGGATCGGAAGTTCAGTGACTTCGAACTCCATCTCGAGGTGAACGTACCTAAGAATGGCAACAGCGGCGTCTATCTTCAGGGACGCTACGAGATCCAGATCGCGGATTCGGCGGGCGCCACGGATCTGACCAACGGCATGATGGGGGCGATCTACGGCAAGGTGGCGCCCCGCCTCAACGCGGCCAAACCGGCCAATGAATGGCAGACGCTGGACGTTCATTTCCAGCAGGCGTTGAGAGACGAGAGCGGCGCGATCATCGCGAAAGCGCGGGTCACCATCATCCTTAACGATGAGATCATCGCCGACAATGTCGAGATCGATGGCGTGACAGGCGGAGCGCTTGATGCCGCCGAAGGCACTCCCGGTCCGTTGATGCTCCAGGGAGACCATACTGCGGTTCAGTATCGGAACATTCTGATTAAAGAGCTGCCCTCTAGATCATTGCCGCCGGCGGTGATGGACGACGAACCGGGGGCGAAACCCCCGCCACCGATCGACAAGGGCTGAGACAGTTGCGCATGCGACACTCACAACGATCGAATAGCCGGACCTCGAAACGATAGAACGAAAGGACCTAACGTGAGAATGCCCCGGCAGTACGGATTTACGCTCATTGAGCTCCTCGTCGTCATCGCCATCATCGGCATCCTCGCCGCGATGCTGTTTCCTGTCTTTGCGCAGGCGAGAGAGAAGGCCCGCGCGATCGTCTGTATCTCCAACGTCAGCCAGCTGGGCAAGGCGATGGCCATGTACTGGATGGACAACGATTCTAACTCGCCCATTCAGGAGCATCTCTACATCGAGGGCGGCTGTCCGTTCTGGATGGATGCGGCGTACGGAGTACCCAACTGGTACGCCGCCCCCTACGCCAACTGGGCATCGGCGATCTTCCCCTATGTTCGAAGCGTCGAGGTATACCGATGCAGCTCTCAGCGGGGATGGACCCAGAACTCCGACACGACGCAACCCGGCCTCAGCTACATCTACAACGGATTCGCGGCTGGGAGGAGCGACGCTGCGGCCCAGAACCCTTCGCAGACGGTGTTGCTGTGGGACTATCGCTACCTCACGTCCTATGCGGTCGTTAATCCGGCTCCTCCCATTCCGGGCCTCTGCACCGATCCCGGCTGCTACTGCTACTATGATGGATGGTCCGCGCACACCGAGCAGTTCAACGTTCTGTACTTCGATTCGCACGCCAAGAATATGCCCCAGGCCATGCTGCGGGCCAATCTCTTCGGCCTGCCGCCGGGCAACGTATTTAGCTTCTAATAGCACGACCAGCGGATCCGGTCGGGCGCGTTTGTCGGTATTGGAGGTGGTCTGATGCCGAACATCGTAGGGTCCGGCGCCAGGGATGTCGTTCGTGAAGGCGCCCACGAAGTGCGGGAGAAACTCCGCGACGATCTCTCCCGTTGGAGTAGGATACGGCGCCACGTCAGTCTGAAACCGGAAATCGGTTGTCTCGCCTGCGACGCCATGGGCAAGATCGCCTGTTCGGCATGCGGAGGCTCGGGTAAGTCCGCCATGGTGATGGAGAACGGCGCCCAGGAACCCTGCGTTCGGTGTGATGGACATGGCTCGACGACCTGTGTGGAGTG
Organism: Chthonomonadales bacterium; assembly: GCA_013360745.1. Lineage (GTDB taxonomy): Bacteria > Armatimonadota > Chthonomonadetes > Chthonomonadales > CAJBBX01 > JABWBA01. Next base: position 19,217 of record JABWBA010000054.1, read on the forward strand.
TGCAGGCGCGGGTTTGATTCCGAACACCCGGCGCAAGGTATTTCTCGGGCTCATCATCGCGGGAGCAATCGCCTGGGCGTTAGTGCTGATCCAGCTGTTGGGGCGTGATCTGCTGCCCGAGCAGCGCGCTACGCTCCTGGAGCGCAACGACCACGGTCGTTCTGTCACCATCGCCCCCGGGGCCGTTCAGCGGGATGCCCCGCCGTCCCAGGCGCCTCCGGGACGTGCCGTACCATCCGGACAGGGTCAGGCGCATGGCCCGACGACACAGGGCGCGTTCGGTGGCCAGTCGGTCCCTCCATCTCCAGGAACTCAGGGCTTCGCGCCGCCCGGGGGCGTCTCAACGGGGGGCGGATCCGCCGGCACATCCTCAGCCCCAGCAGGATATGGCGGCTATCCGTCGGGCGGCGGCAACAGCGTACCCAGCCCTCCAAGATAGTCTCCGAAAAGCGCGGGCGCAGCCATCCGCTCTCCTCGTCGTCGGGTATACTCTGAACGACGGTCAACGAGCCGTCGGTTGGACCAACGCACGGGACCATGGGTTCCGGCGTGTTCCTGGAAGGATCGTCATGCGCGAAGATGCTTCCATCGGCACGAGGTCACATGGATCCGAGGCGTAACGATCAAGGGCAGCCCGCATAAGGCGGCTCTTGGGTATGAGGAGCCATGCATGACCCACGAAGCTACTGCTTCGACGCCATCCAATCTGGCCCGGTGGAAGGTGCTTATCGGGGCCATCGTCGTCCAACTCATCCTCGGTACGGTCTACGGATACAGTATCTTCTGGCAGCCTCTCGAAGAACAGATCTACCCACAGAAGCTGATTTCCCATTCCGAGCATGTCCGCCTCGCAGACGAAGGAGTCCGGCTTCCCGAAGGCGCGTTGATCCTTCCCGATGCCGAAGCCGCCCAGAAGCATCATGAGCGCCAGGCTCCGCTGAAGTACTCCTTCGCGATCGCCATCCTAACGTTCTCCCTCGTCATGGTATTCGCTGGTCGACTCCAGGACGCCAGAGGCCCGAAGATGCCGGCCCTGATCGGAGGGCTGCTCCTTGGCGGCGCCTTTCTCGTTGAAGGAGTGATCCTCCAGACCGGAGCCATTCGCGGCACCGGCGGCAATACCGCCGCGCTGCTGCTGACGATCGGCCTCATGGCAGGCGCTGGAATCGGCTTCGCCTATGTATGTCCCATCGCCGCTCTCGTCAAGTGGTTTCCGAAGGCCAAAGGGCTTGTGTCCGGTCTTGCGGTGGCCGGTTTTGGCTTCGGCGCCTTCGTGTTCAGCAGCAAGGACCTCCCCTTCGGCGGCTCATCCTTCCTGCGCGACAACGGCCCCGCGATGTTCTTTCTGGTGCATGGTGGTGTCGCCTTGATCGCTGTCCTTATTGGGGCTACACTACTCAGTAATCCGCCGGGAACATCACTCCGAGCCGCGTCTGTTGCGGAAGGCGAGGGGATGCTGCGCCGTCCGGCATTCTATATGCTCTGGACGATGTTCTTCAGCGGCGCTCTCGCCGGCCTCACGGTGATCGGCGTCGCCAAAGGTTTCGCTGGCGAGCAGCTCGTGTCCGCGGCTGGTGCGGTAACACCGGAGATCAAGAAGGAGCTGATGGAGAAAGGCGCACTGGCCGTCGGGTCGCTTGCGATCTTCAATGCGATCGGACGTGTCGTTTGGGGAATGATCTCCGATCGGATCGGTCGGACGCCAACGTTCGTCATCATGTTCGCACTGCAGGCTCTGGTCATGTTCTCGCTGCCGACATTGGCCTCTGAGACCGCGCTTACCATCGGCGCGGGGCTCGTCGGCTTCAACTTCGGCGGCAACTTCGCCCTCTTTCCCTCGGCAACAGCCGATCTATTCGGCGCGAAAAGCCTTGGCGCCAACTATGGCCTTGTCTTTACGTCCTATGGCGCCGCCGGTGTGGCCGGCATCTATGCGGCGAATACGGCCAGGGAACTGACAGGGACCTATGCCGGGGCCTTCGCAGTGTGCGGGATACTCTGTGTGTTATCGTGTGTTATCTCCGTCGCCCTGCATGCGGCCAGTCGGAGGACGGTCCTTGCCGCCGCCTAACGACGCAATCCAACACCAGATGCCGAGACGCTCTTCGGCGACTGTACGCAGTCATCGCCGGGAGCGGTTCGATTGGCACATTCGTAACTATCACCGAGACGCGCGTCGAAGAGCTCGCGTTCTCATGGAGGTCAGTTAGCCAATGTCGGAAGCAGCTAGATCAAGCGATGCGATCTTCGCCGACGCTTCGTCCTTCCCTCCGGACCCGGCGTTTACCGCCCAGGCCAACGCCCGCGATCTGGAAATCTACGATCGGGCAGCGGCGGACCCGGAAGCGTTCTGGGCCTCGTTCGCTGAGGAACTAGATTGGATACAGAAATGGAACAAGGTCCTCGAATGGAATCCTCCACACGCCAAGTGGTTCGTGGATGGCAAGATCAATCTGTCCTATAACTGTGTGGATCGACATGCCGCCGGTTCCCGTCGGGACAAGGCCGCCATCATCTTCGAAGGCGAGCCGGGGGACGTGCGGACCATTACCTATGGGGAACTCCACACCGAGGTATGCAAGTTCGCGAACGTCCTGAAAGGCCTCGGGATCAAGAAGGGCGATCGGGTCGCGATCTACATGCCTATGATCCCCGAACTGCCGATCGCCATGCTCGCGTGCGCCCGCTTGGGAGCCCCGCACTCCGTCGTCTTCGGCGGGTTTTCCACGGAGTCGCTCCGTGAGCGGATCCTCGACAGCGGGGCGAAGCTGCTCGTCACTGCAGACGGCGGCTGGCGCAGGGGTAATGTCGTCCAGCTCAAGAAAGTCTCGGATGAGGCGCTGCAGGGCTGCCCGGATGTGACGAAGATGGTCGTCGTCGAACGGATTGGCGCCGAGAAATGTCCGGTGACCATGGCGCCCGGGCGCGATATCTGGTGGCATGATGCTATGGCGTCGGCCTCGCCCGTTTCGGAGCCCGAGATCTGTGACGCAGAGGATACGCTCTTTATCCTCTATACATCGGGTTCGACCGGCAAACCCAAGGGTATCCAGCATACTTCCGCGGGCTATCTAACCGGCGTCTACGCTACGACCAAACTCACCTTCGACCTCAAGGACGACGACATCTTCTGGTGTACGGCCGATGTCGGCTGGGTGACCGGCCATTCGTATGTGGTCTATGGTCCGCTGGCGAACGGGGCGACGGTGGTCATGTACGAAGGCTCGCCCGATACGCCGAACCGTGATCGCTTCTGGCGGATCATCGAGAAGCATCGCGTTACGATCCTCTATACCGCGCCGACGGCGATCCGGACGTTCATGAAGTGGGGCGACGACTTGCCAAAGGCCTGCGATCTCTCATCCTTGCGTCTGATGGGTTCGGTCGGTGAGCCGATCAATCCGGAAGCCTGGCTCTGGTATCACAACGTCATCGGAGGCGGCAAGCTGCCCATCGTCGACACGTGGTGGCAGACCGAGACCGGCCAGATCATGATCACGCCGCTGCCGGGATTGGTGGCGACGAAGCCCGGCTCGGCCACGCGACCGTTCCCCGGTATCTCCGCCGAGGTGGTGAATGAGGCAGGCGAACCGATGCCGATCGGAGAGAAGGGCTACCTCGTCCTCACCAAGCCCTGGCCCGGAATGCTGCGGACGCTCTGGGGCGACGACATGCGATATCGGCAGGTCTACTGGAGCCGGTTCGCCGGCCGCTACCTGACCGGCGACGGCGCGGCAAAGGATGCGGACGGCTACTTCTGGCTTATGGGCCGAATGGACGATATCATGCTCGTCGCCGGCCACAACATCAGTACGATGGAACTGGAGAGCGCTCTCGTCGAGCATGCCGCCGTCGCGGAGGCCGCGGTCATCGGAAAAGCGCACGATCTGAAGGGCCAATCGCCCGTCGCGTTCGTCATCGTGCGCGAAGGCTATGTCGGGGACGATGCCCTCGCGACCGAACTGAAGAAGTTCGTCGGGGCCAAACTCGGCCCGGTGTGCCGACCGGATGACATCATCTTCACCGGCGATCTACCGAAGACGCGATCGGGCAAGATCATGCGGCGTCTGCTCCGTGACATCGCCGAGGGGCGTGTCCTGGGCGATACGACGACGCTGGCCGATCCCCATGTTGTTGCCAGTCTGAAGGATAAGTACACAA
>JABWBA010000055.1 GCA_013360745.1 Chthonomonadales bacterium
CCCACGTGTGTGGGGAATACACCCACGCGGCTCCGTCCACGAGCAACCCGCCCGGTTCACCCCCACGTGTGTGGGGAATACGCGTTGCCGAGCGGCGGGAGTGGAATAAAGTCCGGTTCACCCCCACGTGTGTGGGGAATACGGCGTCGTACCCTTGCCGATCGTTTTCAGCACCGGTTCACCCCCACGTGTGTGGGGAATACAGCTGGTTGAGCCAGCCGCTATCCTGGAGCCACGGTTCACCCCCACGTGTGTGGGGAATACCGCCTGCGCGCCCACGTCGTCGATTCCGCTTCCGGTTCACCCCCACGTGTGTGGGGAATACGGGTGTGGATGCGTGTACCGTCGATCGGAAAGCGGTTCACCCCCACGTGTGTGGGGAATACGCCGGTGATGCCTTCTGCCGCGAGGGCGGCGGCGGTTCACCCCCACGTGTGTGGGGAATACATCCTACCCGGCGGGTCTGTGCGGTACTACGACGGTTCACCCCCACGTGTGTGGGGAATACATCTTACCGACGCCGACTTCTTCGGCTCCGACCGGTTCACCCCCACGTGTGTGGGGAATACGATATCCGTCCATCGCGCGTGGCGCGCAAAACCGGTTCACCCCCACGTGTGTGGGGAATACTCGGCGGAACATCGGAAGCGTTTTTCGTACCGCGGTTCACCCCCACGTGTGTGGGGAATACCCGCTCGGCGTACTGCTATCAGCATTCGACCCCGGTTCACCCCCACGTGTGTGGGGAATACCCAATAAGAAACGCGTAGTCCATGGCCGTCATCGGTTCACCCCCACGTGTGTGGGGAATACGGCGTGTTACTCATCGTTACTTCCTCTCCTTCCGGTTCACCCCCACGTGTGTGGGGAATACGGTACCTGCGCTTATGTCCTCAGGTACCTGCGCGGTTCACCCCCACGTGTGTGGGGAATACTTAGCCATAGGCCGTGGCTCTCGATTAGGTAACGGTTCACCCCCACGTGTGTGGGGAATACCTCGCCGAGGAGGAGAGTGGGCGCGCGGATCGCGGTTCACCCCCACGTGTGTGGGGAATACTCGCCCATGCTCGGGTCTATCCTGAGCATGGCCGGTTCACCCCCACGTGTGTGGGGAATACGCGTCGCCGAACGGCGGGAGTGGGACAACGTCCGGTTCACCCCCACGTGTGTGGGGAATACCAAGACATCCCGTATACCCACCAGCCGGCGATCGGTTCACCCCCACGTGTGTGGGGAATACGCGTGGCTCGTTGGAGGGCAGACGTTCCGGACCGGTTCACCCCCACGTGTGTGGGGAATACTGCAAGGTCTCGTCATAGTTCACGTCTCTCTCCGGTTCACCCCCACGTGTGTGGGGAATACGGAGCGCGCTCGAAGCGCGAAGTTCTCGCTGACGGTTCACCCCCACGTGTGTGGGGAATACTTAGAAATCTGTCTGCTAACATGTCGCCGTATCATGCCCTTCATCGAGCTCATGAGGACCGGGGTCGGACCGGATACGCACGAGAAGCATACCCTCGATGTCCACCACCTCGCGCGCACTATCCCCGAAGGTCTCTACGAGGAATCCCTGCTCGCAGGCCGCAGTATAGATCAGCGCTCCGGCCCCGCCTCGTGCTCCTTCCAGGGCTTTCCGCCACAACCGCTCTCGGACCATGGCAGACAGCTTCCCAACGAAGACGCCCGCGCGAGGTTCGATCATCCATCGGCTGAGTTCGCCCCGCAAACTGGAGGGAACACGTTCCAGCAGAAGTACGACCATCTAGACCTCGCTTTCTGGGCTCCAAAGGGCCGTAGGCAACGCAGAGTCATCGTCAGGCGCGAACTCATCGGAGCATAGTTCCGGATCGGCGCCAAGCATTCGTTTGATGTCCGGAACGATTCGCTGGAGCAATCGGCTCTCCCTGAACAGGTCGCGACAGCGAAGGCGTACCTGACGCTCAAGATCGACGTGGCTCTCGGCAACGGCCTGGAAAGCCAGCGGTATTGTTATCTCGACCTTGTACAGATCGGCGATGTCGTAGACAAAGGATAACTGCTTACCTGTATGGATGAAGCCGATGGCCGGACTGAAACCCGTTGCGACGATGGCGGCATGGCAGATCCCGTAAAGGCATGAGTTCGCGCATGAGAGCGCACGATTGGCCGGATCCGCCGAGTTCCAGCTGTCCCTGCGGTAGGAGCGACCGGACCAGGGGATTCCGGTCTTGCGGCTCCATTCGCTGTATGCTTCGCGCACGCGCACACCTTCTTTGCCGCGAAGCGCCTCGATAGACAGACCGCTATCGATGTCCTCATCGAACCGCGCCGTGTACATACGTCGTACAACCTGCATTCGGGTCTGGTCTGATGACGCCAACCGTGCCTGGAGCAAGAGCGGCGCGGCGCTCCGTGTAGCGCCTGTGCCAGCTGCGTAGAAGCGGACGTGCTCCTCACCCGTCCAGAAGACCATGCACGCGTTTTCCGCGAGGACACGGATGGCGGCGTGGGAGATCACTGTACCGGGGCCGAGGTTCAGGACGGCGAGAGACGCAATCGGCACCGTCGTCTTGCCGGACTGGTCAAAGACCGCGATCGCAGCGTCGTCACGCTCTATTCTGCCTTTCTCGATGTACAGCATACTGAGGCTGTCTCGTATCTTAGGCAGAACGTGAAGGTCCTCAGGCATCGGTCACGATTCCCTGTACGGGATCACGGAAAGAAGGCCAAACCCGAAGCACTTGGCGGAACCGATGCCGGAAGCCACGGCCGCCAGGAGAGCCTCCGGCTCCTGTACTCGGATCAGGCCGTCGAACACTACGGAGAAGAGCTGTCCGGCAGCGCCGCCGTCCTTCTTGAACCAGACATAACCGGTCTGCATACCAGGTGGTTCAGGGCTCAACACGACCTCGGCTCCATCGAGCTTCCGCTCGAGCCACTCCAGCAAGTGTCCTTGAGCTACCGGCACTCTCGTGCTGCCGGGTGAAGCGTCTGCTTCGGTCGCCTGGCGCTTGATCCGGCGCGTGGGATTCGCCTGCAGACGGAACCGGAGGAGGTCGCCAGCTGAGAACAGGGGTGACCAGACGCAGCAGACTGGCTCGGCAGCGAGGAAGTGCTGAGCGTTATGGAATGCATAGTCCCAGTTGGGCTTCCTGGCCGATAGAACGAGGATGACAACGCTGTTCGCGCGTCCGTTCCGTGTCGATATGAAGGATGTGTCGACACGGTACAGAAAGCCCTGGGAGTCGCCGCGCGGAACGTGAATATCACCATCTGCGAAGTCGTCGGGCTCATACGGCTGGAGGAACTCAGGGTCGTTGACGGCGCGTTCGCGACTGGGAAACGCCATGGATAGCCTCTGGTGGACGCGGTAGCGGTTTCGAAGCCAGACTCTTCCCGGCCTCGGGCGGTCGGGATTGTCGCCAACATCGATCAGCAGATGAGAGAGATACATGCTTCTACACCTCGACGGAACTGAGCCTGCGTCGTCGGCTCTCAAGCGACCGAAATGCGATGATATCCCGCCTCTGAGCGATAATCCGATCGCGCCACGCAGGATCCTCGGGATCGATACGGTCAAGGCCCATATGAGCGCCGTATTCGAGCATCGTCACAGCGTCGTGGCACAGGCGACAGAGGGACTTCAGATCTTCCAGTGTCTCCTTGCCGCCTCCGCGCCGGTAGGTGATATGCTGGACGGTTGGAGCGGCGTCCTTACAGAACACGCAGAGACCCCTGTCGTAGGCGAGACGCTCGGCCCGAACGGCCCTGTATGCTGTATCCGTATAGTTCGCCCGCGGGCGGAGTGGTCGGGGCGTCGGACGTACCGCTGCGTCGGGATCTACGGGCACATCGCCGTTCGGCGCGAGGGGCAGCGTGTGCCGGACGACGAATCGGGGATTATGGTGCGGCGGATCGAAAGATAGGGGCACATCATACCGCAGCTCGGCATGCGGAGGCGCTTCAGGTTCTTCAGAGGTGGGGATCCAGTCCTCCACCACGTCGAGGGTCGTGGGAACCGGCTCATCGCGCAACCGCCGTTGCCACGGAACGTGCGCCAGTGCGTCGAGAACGGAGCTATGTGTCTCTGGCGGTCGCTGGAGAACCGGGAGGGTAGGAGGGCAAGACCGCCGCCCCAAGAAGAGAGCCCAGCGCGGCTCCGCGAGGGCGCTGGCGAGGCTCGCAATGAGGGCGGGTTCTCCCTGCATCGCAACAAGGAAGGAAGCATCGGCCAGGTACTCGCGACGGCTGAGCATTGGCCCGGCCTTGGTCTTTCCGACTGCCTCGGCTATCGGCATCTTCATGCCGGCACCAATCGTCTGGTAGTCCCACCAACGCACTCCGGCGCGGTCGATACGGACGCCCATCCGAAGTTGGGAGAGAGTCAGGAGAGAGTCACGCGCGTCTCTACGCGAGAGGCCAAGGGCCGCACATAGGAGACCGATGACGGCCGATTTGCTCGGCTCATCCGCAGTCCTGCGAACCTGCATTTTTGCTTCGTGGCTGCCCCATGCTTGAAGAGGGCCTTCAAGCCGGAGGTACAGCGTGTTCGGCCCCATCACCGAACTCCGGGCACCGGCGTCGCCCAGTAGTGACCAAGTCGTCCGACAACATCGCCGACGAGGTCATCCAGCGACCTGTAGTTGGATGCCGTGAGCTCCGTCTCCACTTCATTTTCGATCACAGTGAGGGGATAGCGGAGATTCGGGGAGTACCAGAGGCGGTCCACTCCCTGCGAGCCCAGTCCCACATCAAGGTCCCGAACGTAGTGCGCCAGCTGTGCGATGCTCTGCGCAGTGATATCCCGCAGCGACGTATCGACAGGCTTCGCGAACGCGTTCGCATAGCTGATCGGCGTTGCACGGAACTCCAAGAGGATGCCATCGGGCGGATTGTGCGCTGCGAAGCTATTTTGCTTCCCCGACGGCGTGGTCAGCGCAGCGGCACGGATGAATGCGCCGATCGTCCGAGTTGCTGCCTCCCGCGCTTCCTCCGTTCCGAGATTTCTGCGCAGCTGATCCGGATCGATGCTGAAGTACTTATAGAAGCATGCAGACGCGAATAGAGCCTCATTAACGAACGCAGCGCCTGGATCGTCGCCGGGGATATCGTCGGCCGCGACATAGTAGTCGACTTCAGGCCGGGCTTCATGGGTTGAGATGGCATGCGCCACCTGCAAGGCGGCTTCAACCGTCTTGTCCCGGCCTTTCCAAGCGTCCTTCCCTGAGCCAGCCGGCTCCAACATCCGACCGGAAAGGGCCATGTCAGGCGCCGAAGTGTGTCTGCTGATCAGTTCGGCGAACTCGGCTGCAAGCTCGGAGGCTGACTTCGACCCTCTGGACCTGAAGCACTCCTGCATCTTCTCGATCGCCGTCTTCGTTGTGTAGATGAGGGAGTCGCTCGTCTCGGATACGTCCCCATCGTCTTCCGTCTTCGCCTTCCCTTTGGAGCCGTAGCCGAGCGAGGCCATGACGTCCTCCGCCGTTCGTCGGTGGCTGGCATCGAGCCCCTCGGAGACCAGCTGCGCCAGGCGTCGAGTACGCACTCCCTGGCACAGGTCTGCGAAGTGGACGCTGCGGCGGATGCTCCGCTTCAAGCACTGGCTGCTAATGCGGGAGCGGAGGACACCGCCAAAGTAGCAGGTCTTCGGCACTCCAATGTCGTCCCGATTCAGGTTGGCAGGGCTGTGGTTCTGGATGAAGTGGATCTGGATGAGCATTCTGGTCTCCTGTGTCACCTATTCAGATATTGATCCGCCCATTTCTGGCGGGTTTCGGCAATCTCCCATGCCGAGAGATCATCCGTTAAAGCTGCCCAGTCGCAGCCGCGGCCTGCCCGACCGATCTCGAGAAGGGCATGCTGCAGCAATGGTTCGATTTGATCGAGCGAGGCGCGCAAGATGCTGTCGAACCGGGCATCGGGCCGTTCATTCCATGAAGCGCTGCGCGAGAACGCAGTGGCGAACGATACGCCTGGCGCATGCGGAACTGGAGCGAACGCGTAGAGTTTGGCAACAAGCCACGCAACCGTGCGGCGGGGCGCGCGAGCGCTCCGTTGCCGCAGAGGCCACCAGAGGCCTGCGAACAGGTCAAAGGCGTCGACCGAAGCATCCAGCGGCTGTCCTGCCAGAGCCCGAAGTCGCCCCAGATCCCCTGCCTTCAGGCCGGTAAGCGCGTCGATGAACTGCTCAGCAGCTGTGCTCATGGTCCTCCTCCGTGGCGGGGTCGGCGCGATTGGCATTCGTGGATCGTCGAAGCGGCTGGGCGTTCGCGATGGTCGCGCGTCGTCTCGTCGCGTCGACTGTCGCACCCGAGACTGCGGATCGCGCTACAGCATTCAGGAGCGGAGCGAACGCCTGGTTCGCCCACTCCAAGAGTCCGTCGCGACCGCCATTACGCCCGACCCGGTCCGACACAACATGGTCTACATGGCGTAGCACATCCATGACGATGGCCTGTCTAAGCTTCTTGCTGCGACACGCGGACGCAGGCAGCAGCCTGCTCGCGGCATCCTTCCAGGTATTGAGGAACCCCATCGACGCATCCATGGACATCGGATCAGACGGAGGAACCACAACGCGCTCGAAAGCATCCACGGCAAGAGCCTGATTGCATGCAAACGCGTACACCCGAATCGCAGTGTTCGCTCTGACCCCAGAGGTACTCGAGCCAGCCTCAACGAGACATTGGTCGAGCGAAGTCCAGGGTCGGCTCGATACGAACTTTCCAGATGGGAGCGGATTCGGCGGTCGGATCGCCTTCCCTTTGTCGCGCGAGTACAGCACGTGCGGATCGATCCATCCGCCGGCAGCATAACGATCAGCGCCTTCGAAGCCACATTCTGCAAGGACCGGCAACTCATTGGTTCCGCACCGCACGCAGACCATGTCATTCTCGACCGGCGCCCCTAGCCATACCCGCCGGGCGAGAGCAGTGAGGCCCTCCAACAACGGAACGCGCTCGCCGGTCTGACAGCCGTAGAGAGGTTTCTCCCAGGACGGGTTGCCGAGATCCTCGCACGGCTTCCAGTTGAGATGGAGGGTGGCGAGGAGAGACGGCCCTTCAACGAGCACGTAGAAGGGCGGCACGCCGTTGATGCCAGCAAGAACACCACCTGTACCGCTTACAGCGAACAGGGGCAGACGGAGCAAGCCCATCGCGCAGCACGCGAGGCAGAGCCCTACTTGACCGTCGACGACATGCATAAAGTGGGCAAAGTTGTTCGCCGTGGGTATCTCATGGATGAGGTCGGTAACGGGTCGCAATCGGCTTGTCCGTGTCTGATAGAACCTTGTTTCGTCTCCGAGCAGCGCGAATCGATCCTCGTGCTCTCTTAGTTTGTCGAACCAACGGCTCTCCAGCGTCCCGGGTTGCAACGCAGGGGGTCCTCCGCGAGACCAGTAGAGCAGCGCGAGCAGGAACCTGAGAATCGACACCCTATCAAGCGGCGATGAGGTGGCAATGTCACGAATACGATGTGCAGAGGTCAGCGTCTCGATGATGCCCAGCCTGCGGCAAGTTCCATCGGTAAAGAGAACTGGAAGCCAGGGGGCGTCGAGAAGGTTGAACGCGTCGCACCGGTTCCGCATCATCATCTCCCTTCATCATCATGCGTAGCAGCGGCCATCTGTGATGGCGCTCAGATGCTCATCCGGCGATGCTGCCAACACTGGCTCACCGGATTACGGTCCCAAACACAGTATCACACCGCATCGGCCGTGTCAAGGCGATGGGGGGATTGGGCACGGGGCAACAGGAGTTCGCCGGGCGGGCGCGAACTCTGTGTCGGCGGGCGGCGTCGCCGGTGGAGGTCGGGCGAGGCGGGTTGGCCCACGGGGAGAGGAGTGGCCTGAGTGAACATCGGTATCATGGGCTTTGCCCACGGACATGTGAACGCCTATTGCAACGTCTGGCGGGATAGGCCGGAGCTGGATGTGCAGGTCGTCGCGGCATGGGATCATGACGACGCACGGCTGCAGGCGAATGCGGCGGCGTATGGCCTGAGGGCTTATGGCGATATCGAGGGCTTTCTGGCGCAGGATATGGCCGCCGTCGCCATCACCTCCGAAACCTCCCTCCACGCCGAGCTTGTGGAGCGGGCCGCGGCGGCGGGCAAGGCGATCATCCTTCAGAAACCGATGGCGCTGACCATGCAGCAGGCGGATCGGATCGTTGACTCGGTCCGCAGGGCTGGCGTGCCGTTCACAATGGCCTGGCAGATGCGCGTCGACCCTCAGAATGTCCGGATGAAGGAGCTGCTGGAGGGGGGCGAGTTCGGCAAGACGCTGATGATCCGCCGTCGCCATGCGCTGGCGACTCACCTGTGGCCGACCTTCGTCAGCCTCTGGCACAACGATCCGGCCTATAATCGGGACATCTGGGCCGACGATGCCGCCCACCCGATCGACTTCATCCACTGGCTCTGCGGTGTGCCGGACGGTGTCTATGCCGAGATCGCGACGCTCCTCGATCCGAGGGTCCCGAACGACAACGGGATCGCCATCTACCACTATCCGGGAGGCCCGATCGCCGAGGTGGTCTGTTCCTTCACCTGCGGGGCGCACGAGAACACGACGGAGATCATCTGCGAAAAGGGGACGATCATCCAGAACTACGGCGACGCGCCGAGCAACGAGAACCCTCAGACGCACGGAGCGGAGGGCTTGAAGTGGTGGCGATCGGATACGCGCACCTGGACGGAATCGGGCATACCATCGCCCGCGGGCCATGGCCACCGCATCGCGGGACTCGCGGAGCCGCTGGCCCAGTGGCTGCACGGTCAGCGCCCGGCTATCGCCACCGCCGATGAGGGGCGGACCTCGCTCCGGATGACGCTCGCATGCTATGTGGCCAACCGGGAAGCGCGGCGCGTCCGGATCGACGATGCTGCGGTGGCGGAGATCTGAGCCCTGAGCGTCCGGCCCATCCGCCTTGCGGTCGTCCTCGGTCTGCTGGCCGTCGGACCGACGGCGTTCAGCGCCGAGGTTGCCGGCTCGATCGTCTGGTCGGGTCCTCGGCCGTCGGGCGTGACCGCGGGATACTGCGGGGTGACCGCTGACGGCCTGACGATCAGCAACCTGGCGGGGATGGCCCCGCTGGTGAACGATGCATCGGCCATCTGCACGACCTATGCGCCGCGAAACTCGAGCGTCCGATACGAGAAGAGGCAATGCCGATTCCGCCATACGGGACTGCCCACAGGACGATTCCTGTTCTATGTGCGGTTCAACAAGAACTACCTCGATTGGCAGGCGCTGACCATCGCCTCGGCAGGCGCGAAGAAGTCCCTGAGGTTCGCTCACGATCCCCGCGAGGAGGGCGATCTTCGTGTGAACCTGCGGCGCGCGGGTGGACCCTATCAGATCCGGCTCCTCGCGCGCGCCGACAAGGGCCGGCCGCCGGTGTCCGTCAGCAACACGACCGAGCCGGGCATCGAGCTTGATCTAACGGCGCGATCGCAGAGGATCGGCGGGATGAAGTCGGGCGCGTATCAGCTGGACCTGATCCAGAAGAAGCCGATCGGCTCTGGAGCGTATGTCCTCACGCCGGTTCGGTCGTGGACGGTCCGGGTGACGGCTGGCAAGGAGCGCACCTACCTGCTGGAGTAGGATCGTCCGCCGTCGGTCGGAACCTACCCGCCACCAACCAGCCGCCCATACCGTGGTGCAGCTCGACGGAGGCGAAGCCGCAGGCGAGGATCGTTTCGACCGTGGGTCGGTTCAACCGGCAGCCTCCTGAAATCCGACACCACGCGGGCGTGAGCCAGTCCTGAAGCCGGGCCAGCCCGAGGCGGCGATGTCGTATGTGCTCCAGCACCCGGAGTTCGCCGCCGGGCCGAAGGACACGCAGCGCCTCGCGCAGGGTCCGCTCGGGTACGGGAACGGTACAGAGGGCCAGAGCGATGGTCACCGTATCGAACACAGCGTCTTTGAAGGGGAGGGCCATGCCGTCGGCAACCGCCAGACGCACCGTCGGTCGGGCAATCGCGGCGCGACCCACCGCGCGGCGCAGCCGATGATAGCTCGGATCCGTCGCAGCGACGCGCTCTGCGCACTGATAGTATTGGAGCGTCGCCCCAGTGCCCGCTCCGATCTCGAGAATGGAGCCGCGCGCGTCCTCGAACGCCCGGCGCCGCCATTGGCCCAGCCGCAGCCGCTCAAAGGGCTTGAGGATCGCGTCGTAGAGGACGGGATTGCGCACCCTCAGCGCCCGGAGAGGAGGCTGCGGTCGGCCAGCGTCCCGATCATCCCGCCGCGCTAGACGAGGTCACAGGCCTCCGCCGGCATCCAGTGCGCCTCCTTGCCGTCCCATTTTACGTTGCATCCGATGGGATTCGTCAACGGCTTGGCTACCGGGCGTCCCGCGAGCGTGTCCTCGAGCGCCGCTTCGAGATCGTTGACCGTGGCCGCGGCAGGATCGCGCGGATTGTCGAGCGCCCGGCCGGTATAGACCAGCTTGCGCTCCTCATCAAACACGTAGAAGTGGGGCGTTCGAAGCGCACCGTAGGCGAGCGCGGCGCGCTGCCCTTCGTCACGAAGATAGACCCACGGAAAGGCGTGTCGTTCCATCCGTACGATCATATGCTCAAAGGAGTCCTCGGCATAGGTGCCGGCGCTATTGGCGTTGATGCCGACGAACCGGACGCCCTGCGCAGCGTACCGGTCGGCCGTAGCGCGGGTCGTCTCGTCCGAGCCGAGGACGTAGGGGCAGTGATTGCATGTGAAGAAGATCACCAGGATCTTCGCATCCGAGAAGTCACCGAGGCTGTACGTCTTGCCATCGGTAGCCGGCAGTGTGAAATCGGGCGCTTCCGCGCCAATGGACAGCGTGAAGGACATCATCCCCTCCGTTTCCGTAATCCGTGTTCCGCTGAATGACCCGGGGCGCATCGACACGTCGTCGTACGCGGCCCGACCCACCGGGCTCCGGTCTCAGCGGCTCCATTGTCGATACGCATCCCCGATGGCCCGCGCCTCAATGTTTCCATCCCATGCGGCCACTCCGTAGCGAAGGGTGATCCGGTCTCCGGGGCGGAGCTCGAGCGGCTTTTCATGCAGGCGCAGCGTGGCGGCAAGATAGGCGAACGGCCGGGGCATCGTGAACCAGGTCGCCTTGCGCGGATTGCCCCGATCATCGAACATCGCCACGGTCACCAGCTTGCCCTGTGACGAGGCCCGGTAGGCGCACCAGGCTCCGCCCATCAACCGCTCCTCGCCCCGAAAAACCGTTCCCGGCTCGCCAGACGCGGACTCAAAGGTTCCGCCGTCCATGTCGCTGACGAAACGCATCCCCAGGCCGTAGAAGTGGTCGCCGGAGAGTCGGATCGGCGCAGAGGCCTTCTTCGGCGCCTCGAGGGTCGTCTTCCATGTGAGCATCGTCACGCCCTCGATGTCCGAGACGAACGTGATCCGGCGTCGTTCCTGCAGCGTCGGTGCGCCCGTGGGCGATGGAGCCCATGTGAGCGCCTCCTCCCAGCCGTCACGGAGCGGCGTCACTCCGTCGCTCCTCTGCACGCCGCAGGAAGGAGTCTCCTCCCAGAAGTTGATGCCCGCCGCGTTGAGCGCGAACATAAGACCGTGGTGGTGACGATGGTCGTCCGGCGCATCCCGAATGACGTCCGTGCCCGCCGGAGTGCATAGCCGCAGCAAGTAGGGCTTGAACGGCACGCCGATGCGACGATATTCCGCCGTGACGACGCCGTCCTTCCTGGCAAGGAGGCCCTTGTCCGTTACTTCGACGGTAAAGAGCGGCGATAACAGGACGGCGCCGGCCGCCAGCGCGGGGATCGTCATGGTGTCGATTCGGAAACGCCTGGGACGATGGTTCATCATATTGAAGGATTCGACGGCCGGTCCTGGTTTCCCTCTTGAGGTCCTCCGTGATCGCGTGCACAAGGGATCCATCCCGTCGGCGGAGAACCCTCTGGACAAACAAGCGTCGATGTGTGTCGATGGTTTCGCCCGAGGGAAGGAGATCGCCCATGATCTACCCATTCATCATCGCCCTGCCCGTCGCCGCCACGAGCGTCGCATCGGTCGGCAGGTCGGCGGACCTGCCGCAGAGGCCCTTGCAGCAGGGCTCGCACTGGCGGTTTCGGGGTGAGCTCGGTCGACGGATCAAGGCGAATACGGACGGCTGGCTTCTAAGGGCTCCGACCGCGAACCCCGGGCTGCTGGATATGTTCCGACGGAGGGATCGACGCCAGGCCTACCCCGCCCATACGCCCTGGGCGGGTGAGTTCGCCGGCAAGTACCTGATCTCGGCCGTGCAGGCCTGCCGGATCACGGAAGATCGCGGTCTCCGGAAGTCCGTCGAGGGTTTCGTGCGCGACCTGATCGCCACTCAGGATTCCGACGGCTACCTCGGCCCGTGGCCGAAGGAGCGGCGGCTCGTCGGCGATTGCGACCTATGGGGGCATTATCATTGCATGGAGGGCCTCCTCCTCTGGGCCGATGAGATGCACGATAAGAAGGCGCTGGCCGCGGTCTACCGGGCTGCGGAGCGAATCTGCGCCCTGTACGTCGACGGCGATCGAAGGCCCATCGAGGCAGGTAACCCCTGCTTCAACCTGTCGGCGCTCCATATCTTCGCCGAACTCTACCGCAGGGATGGGAACGCTCGATGGCTGACGCTCATCCGGCGCATCGAGGAGGACATGGAGAAGGACGGTGATTGGCTGCGGGGCGGGATCAAAGGGACCCCCTACTGGCAGCTCCCGGGCAGCGGGCCGCGATGGGAGGCGCTCCACATCCTGCAGGGGTTCCTGACCCTCTGGCGGGCGATCGGCGACGATCGATACCGAACCGCCGTGCTCAACCACTGGCATAGCATACGCGACCTGGATCGGCACCCCTCGGGAGCGTTCTCGACGAATGAGCAGGCCATGGGCACGGTTTTCCAGAAGGGCGCCATCGAGACCTGCTGCAGCGTGGCCTGGATGGCGTTGACCACGGACATCCTGCAGATCACCGACGACCCGACCGTGGCGGACGAGCTGGAACTGACGCTATGGAATCAGGCTCTTGCCGCCCAGCACCCGTCCGGAAACTGGTGCACCTACGATACGCCTCTGGACGGGATTCGTGCGCCGTCCTACCAGCAGATCAGCTTCCAGTATCGGCCGGGGACACCCGAGCTCAACTGCTGTTCCGTCAACTCGCCGCGGACCCTTGGGATGCTGGCCGACTGGGCGTTCCTGCAGCACCGCGAAGGGCTGACCGTGAACTTCTACGGCCCCGGCAAGGTCAAAGCGCGCCTGGACGGCGGCGGAACCGTCACCATCACCGAACGGACGGACTACCCGGTCAGCGGTCGGGTCCACGTCGAGGTGGACGCCGGAGGCAAGGAGGTGGAGATCCGCTTCAGGATCCCGGCATGGTCCCGCGACACGACGGTCCGGGTCAACGGCAAGGCGCTGCCGGTCGCCGTTCGCCCCGGCGCCTACCTGCCCATCCGTCGCACTTGGACTCGGGGCGATGCGGTCGAGCTGACCTTCGACATGACCCCCCGCCTCACCCTGGGCGAGGGGCCGGACCGAGGCGGCGCCGCCGCCATCCATTCGGGCCCGATCCTGCTGACGCTGGATGCAGGCCTCAACACATTCGAGACACCCGACACGCCGCCGATCGACGTCCGCAACGTCCGGCTGGTGCCGCTCGGCGCCAGAGTTGCCAGGGAGGCAGCGCGTGACTGGACATATCCGCCGATGGGAATCTGGCGGATGCAGGCCGACCACGGCCGGGAGATGCTCGTGTGCGATTTCGCGTCCGCCGGCTCGCGCGGGACCGACTATCGCGCCTGGCTTCCCATACGCTACGCGCCTCCGGCGCCGCCGCAGCTGCAGATCCCTCGGAGCGACGCACGTGGGACGCCGGGATCGATCCTGTTCCGCTGGTCCGGCTCGGGCGCTGCCGACGACCGGTTTATCCTCAGGGTAGCCCGCGACGCCGCAATGAAAGAGATCGTCTACGAACGTGCCGACCTTACCGAGCCGCATATGACGGTCGATGCGGCGCTCAGCGCTCCGGGCGATTACTATTGGAGCGTCACCGCGGTCAATGACCATGGACGTGCGGAGCCCCGAGAAGCCCCGCGCCGACTGACCGTAACGGGAGACGCCCCCAACGCCTTCCTCGTGGTTCGCGAGGACGGTTGCATGGCCGCGTCCCCGCTCGACGGCTCGGCTGCGGCAGCGCACGGGGTCGTTACCTTCGAGGAGGGCATCCGCCCGTCCGACGATCGTCGCGGTGTGCCGAACAGTGCGATCTCCTGTACCGGCGCAGGCTCCGGCATTCATTATTTGATTCCGTACTTCCCGACGACCGATTACAGCGTAGCCGTGTGGGTTCGACCGGGTCCGCCCCAGCCGGGCATGACTCAGATCTTTTCGGCCTGGTGTCGCGCTGGCGATGATCCGCTCCGCGTCACCATGGAACACGGACGGGTTTCGGCCCGGATTGAGGCCGGCGGCTTCTACCGAACGACGGACCTCGAGCTCGAACAGGACAAATGGGTCCATATCGCGGCTGTCAAGCGCGGGGAGCGGCTAAGTCTGTACGTTGCGGGGCGCGAGGTGGCCGCGTGCGACGTTCCGAGGGAGGTACGGACCCTTGCAGACCAGATCGGCCTCGGCTGCAATCCGCTCTATGCCGGAGGGGAACGGTTCGTAGGCGCGATGGACGACTTCAGCTTCTACGGACGGGCGCTCACCCCGGATGAGATCAAAGGGTTGGCGACGACGGATTAGAGGCCGATCGGCGTTCGGAAGCGCAGGCGATCCGAAGGATTCCGCGCGATCTGCCGCGAAACACCGGAAGAACGATTACGAGACGCTGAGGAGGCGATACGACCATGGCGATGGTGTCCGATACCCGCCCACGTGCGACGATGCCCGGCGCACAGGATATCCAGATCATTCGCGATCTCGCGGCCGAACTCGCGGAGATCGCCGCGCTGCCCATACAGGAAGAGAAGCGGGCGCTGTGGCGCAAGCTCAACGGGCTCCGCCCGGAACGGCCGATGGTCATGATCGATCAGGTCTGCTGGAATGAGATGAACGTGGACGATGCGCTGACCCTCCGATGCGCCGATGCCGAATGCCGGGGCTATGAGACCATGCTCCGACAGACCCTGCTGCAATGGAAGCGGTTCCGGGTGGATATGGTGGTGGAACCGTTCCTACGGATTCCCAGGGCCATCCATGGCCTCGGCGCCGGAGTTCAGGCAGAGGAGGAGATCTCCGTCCTCGACCCGACCAACGCCGTGGTCGGGCATCTGTTCATCAACCAGTTCGAGACTGAGGAGGACCTCGAGAAGATCCAGGCGCCCGTGGTGCGCGAGGACACGGCCGAAACCGCGCGTCGCATGGAGGTCGCCCACGAGCTCTTCGGCGGCCTGATGGAGATCCGGGCGGAGGGCGCCGATCTCAACCTATCGCTCTGGGATCCGATCAGCACATGGATGAGCGTTCAGGACGCCATCTACGGATTGATCGACAAGCCCGACTACATGCACCGGCTGGTGGGCCGTCTCACCGACGCCTACAACTCGATGCTGACCCAGCTCGAAGAGCAGGGGCTGCTCTGCGGCATCCAGAGCCTGATCCACTGCACGGGCGCGTGGACCGACGACCTGCCAGCGCCGGGCTACGATCCGGCCAGGCCCCGCCTCAAGGATCTCTGGGCCATGGGCCTCGCGCAGATGTTCTCCACCGTCTCCCCGAGGATGTTCGAGGAATATGAGGTGGTCTATGCGAGTCGGATCTTCGAACGATTCGGGCTTGTCTACTATGGCTGCTGCGACCCGCTCGACGGTAAGATGGACCAGGTGCGCATGATCCCCAACGTCCGGAAGATCTCGATGAGCCCATGGGTGGATCAGGAACTGGGCGCGAGAAAGATCGGAACCGACTTCGTCTTCTCTCGCAAGCCGAATCCGGCCAATCTCGCGTGGGATCCCTTCAATGCGCAGCTCGTTCAGGAGGATCTCCAACAGACCGTCCGGATCTGCGCGGATCACGGATGCCCGCTGGAGCTCATCCAGAAAGACATCAGCACGGTGCGTTATGAGCCCGAACGGCTATTCCAATGGGCCGATATGGCTATGGAGGCTGTCGGCGCAGCGTCCTGATCCTCAATACCCGGAGGCCGCCCCATGTACCTCGTCGCCAGCATCATCGGATCCCTCGCGCTCGGGCTGAGTCCCGCGCCGGGTGTGCGCGCCGATCGTCCCGTGAAGCCGCTCGTGCGGTGGAAGGCCGAACCGTTCGATCTCAACCAGGTACGCCTGCTGGACGGGCCGTTCCGACACGCCTTGGAGCTTGATGTCGCCTACCTCCGGAGCCTGCCGGTCGATCGGCTTCTCCATAACTTCCGGGTCAATGCGGGCCTCCCCAGCAGCGCTCAACCGCTGGGGGGATGGGAGGAACCGACCTGCGAGGTCCGGGGCCACTTCGTCGGGCACTATCTCACCGCCTGCGCCATGGCCGTCCGGGCCACGGGCGATCCGGTCCTGAAGGCAAACGCCGACGCCGTGGTGGCCGGCCTGGCCGAGTGCCAATCCCGGTTCCCTTCCGGTTATCTGAGCGCCTTTCCCGAGACCTTCTTCGATCGCCTCGAACGGCGGGAGAACGTATGGGTCCCCTGGTACACGCTCCATAAGATCGATCAGGGCCTCCTCGACATGTACACGCTGACGGGCAATCGGCAAGCGCTGGAGACACTGAAGAAAGCCTGTGCCTGGGCGAAGCAGCGGACCGATCGGCTCACGGACGAGCAGATGCAGCGGACGCTCGACACGGAGCACGGCGGGATCAACGAGACCTTCGCGAACCTCTATGCGGTCACCGGCGATCGACAATACCTGACCCTGTCGCTCCGATTCGATCACCGCGCGGTCCTCGATCCCCTGGCGCGACGCGAGGACCATCTGACCGGGCTCCATGCCAATACCCAGTTCCCCAAGGTCATCGGCGTCGCCCGTCAATACGAGCTGACCGGCGACGAACGGTTTCGAACGATCGCCGAGTTCTTCTGGAACACCGTGACACGGGAACGGAGCTATGTAACCGGCGGGAACAGCAATAACGAAGGCTTCTCACCCAGGGAAGAGCTCTCCAAACACATCAGCCCGACGACGACGGAGACCTGCAATACCTATAATATGCTCCGGCTGACGCGCCATATCTTCGCGTGGAACGGCGGCATCGAACAGGCCGACTACTACGAGCGGGCGCTCTACAACCACATCCTCGCCTCCCAGAATCCAGAAACGGGGATGACCACTTACTACGTTACGCTCAAGAGCGGGACGGCGCGATCGGACAAGACCCCCTACGGCTTCAGCGATCCCTTCAACTCCTTCTGGTGCTGCACGGGCACAGGGGTCGAGAACCACGTCAAATACGGCGACAGCATCTACTGGCACGACGCCAACAGGGCGCTCTTCGTGAACCTGTTCCTAGCGTCGGAGCTCAACTGGAGCCAGCGGGGCCTGACGATCCGGCAGACGACCCGATTCCCCGATGAGTCCGGTTCGACGCTCGAGATCACCGCCGCCCGACCGGTCCGGCTCACCATCTACATTCGACGCCCCGGGTGGGTGGGGCCGGGCTTCTCCATTTCCGTCAACGGAAGCAGCATGCCGCTTCAGACGGATCGGCCCGGGTACGTGGCCATTACGCGATCCTGGAAGACCGGAGATACGATCCGCGTCGCCCTGCCCATGACGATCAGAACCGAGAGCTTTCGGGACGATCCGAACCGATACGCCTTCCTCTACGGTCCCATCGTACTGTGCGCGGACACGGAACGGGGCAGCGCCACGGCCTGTACTCTGGCGCCCCCTCCGGCCGCGGCTGCTGCCGTTAGAGCCGTCAACGGTCAGCCGCTGACGTTCGAAGGCGATGGGGCGGTATTCCGCACGAGCCTCGACGGTCCATCGCACCCGGTGGTGTTCCGTCCGTTCTTCCGTGCCTACGACCGGCCCATGGTGGTGTACTGGGACGCGGTGGATGAAGCGGGCTGGAGCGTCCGCGTCCAACGCCATCAGGCCAGGCTCGCCCGGGCACGGGAGCTTGACCTGCGCACCATCGACCGGGTCATCCCCGGCGACGCCGCCTCGGAGTCGGCACACCATCTCCAGGGGGAGCGGACGGGAGACGGCCCGCTCGAGGATGGGCGCTGGCGCCACGCCGTGAACGGAGGCTGGTTCTCGTGGGACCTCAACGTCGGCCCCGAGGCGCCCAGAGACCTCGTCGTGACGTTCTGGGGCAGCGACTCCGGGCCGCGCACGTTCGACATTCTCGTCGATAACGTGAAGGTGGGCGAGATGACGCTCCGCAATAACGCTCCCGGAGAGTTCTTTGATCACGTCCTTCCGCTGCCCGACGATCTCCTATCCGGAAAATCGACAATCACGGTGCGATTTCAAGGCCGTCCGGGCAACTACGCCGGAGGCGTGTTCGGACTGCGGATCGTCCGGCGACAGCCACCTGAGGAGTAACGACCAATGAAGCGAGTCCTGATCACACTGGCGTTGATCGCCTGCGCCATCCACGCGCTCTCCCTCGACGAAACGGTCGAACAGCGGAACCGACGCATGCGCTGGTTCCGGGAGGCCCGCTTCGGCATGTTTATCCACTGGGGCCTCTACGCGATCCCTGCGGGTGAGTGGAACGGCAAACCCGTTGGCGGAGCCGGCGAGTGGATCATGTATTCCGCGAAGATCCCGGTGAGCGAGTACGAACCGCTCGCAGGTCAGTTCAACCCGGTCCAGTTCGATGCGAAAACGTGGGTGCGGATCGCGAAGGATGCCGGGATGAAGTACATCGTGATCACCAGCAAGCACCACGACGGCTTCGCCCTGTTCGATGCGAAGAACTCCAACTACGACGTCATGGCCACCCCGTTCCGGCGGGACGTGCTAAAGGAGCTGGCGCTGGAATGTCGTCGTCAGGGCATTCGCCTCTGCTTCTATCATTCGATCATGGACTGGCATCACCCTGACTACCTCCCGAGACGCCCGTGGGACCCCCGGCCGGATGTGCCTGCCCACTACGAACGCTATATCGCCTATCTCAAGGAGCAGCTGACCCAGCTCGTACGGGAATACGGACCGCTCGGCATCCTGTGGTTCGACGGCGAATGGGAGGAGACGTGGACCCATGCGATGGGACAGGATCTCTACGCGTTCGTCCGGAGCCTCCAGCCCAACATCATCGTCAACAATCGGGTCGATAAAGGGCGCCAGGGCATGCAGGGCATGAGCGCTCCCGAGTTCGCCGGCGACTACGGCACGCCGGAACAGGAGATTCCGCCGGAGGGGCTCCCCGGGGTCGATTGGGAATCGTGCATGACGATGAACGACACCTGGGGGTACAAGAAGAACGACGACCGCTGGAAGTCATCCGAGACTCTGATCCGAATGCTCGTGGACTGTGCGTCCAAAGGGGGCAACTTCCTCCTGAACGTCGGGCCGACGGCGGAAGGCCTCATTCCCGGACCGAGCCTCGACCGGCTCGCGGATATCGGCCGATGGATGAAGGTGAACGGCGAGAGCATCTACGGCGCCACGGCTAGCAGGATCGGTCGGCCGCCCTGGGGGCGCTGTACCTCGAAGGGGCGCAGGCTCTATCTGCACGTATTCGAATGGCCGGCTGACGGCCAGCTGAGCGTCGATGGACTGCGCGGCTCGCCGACTGCGGCCTACCTCCTTGCCGACCGGCGCACAAAGCTCAACATACGCCAGAGCGGCGCAGCATGGTCGATCGCGCTCCCCGCGAACGCACCGGACCCGATCGACTCGGTGATCGTCCTCGAGATGAAGGAACCGCAACAGCCATGAACGCCCGGAGGGATCGTGAACAAGAAGGACCATCCGTCGAATACACCCGTTTTTTCCGGACCCGTGAAGGAAGCCGCCCGAATCTGCGCGAAACTTCACAATAGGATGTTGCCGGATGTCATGCCCAATCTGCCGATGTTGAACTCATGATAAGGGAGGGTCAGGCCGATGGTTCCGCGGAAAACCGGACGCACCGTACTCATACCTGTGGCTGCGCTGGGTTTCGCGACCCTGGGTATTCTTACCGGCGCGGCATGGGGTGAGGGGCCGAAGAAGCAAAAGACGCCCGTCTTCCCCTTGACCCTGTACGCTGCGGCTCAGCCCGAGGATTTCATCGACGACCAGGCCTGCGCCGAGTGCCACCCGGAGATCTCGTCCGAGTTCAGCAAGCTCTATCACGCCCCGCTGGTCCTCGACGCGAAGCTGCCGCCCGATCGGCGGGGATGTCAGGCGTGCCACGGCCCCGGATCCGCCCATATCGCCAACCTGGACGAAGCCGATAAGATCGGGCTCAACGTCGTCCGGTACACGCAGATCAAGCCCGAGGAAGTGAACGCGGCCTGTATGCGCTGCCACGGTTCGACCATGCATACCGCCCAGTGGAACCGACAGCCCCACGCCAAAGCGGGTCTGAGCTGCCTGAGCTGCCATACGGTCCATCACAGTAATGGTTCGACTTCCGCAGAGTCGAAGCGCGCGTCAGCCGGTGACATCCGAACCGCAGGGAGCGCGGCGAATCTCGAGACGACACCCCAGTTGCGCTCGTTGAAGGCCTCGGAGACCGCCCTGTGCGGCGCCTGTCACCGACGCGAAGCGGCCGAGTTTCGCCGCAACTTCCACCATCCGGTCCCCGAGGGGACGATGGTATGCAGCGACTGCCATGAAGCCCATCCGACGAAGAAATCGGCCGGACGACAGCCGTTCGCCAGAGGCGCCTGCGCACGCTGCCACCCGGAAACCGCAGGCCCATTCAGGTACGAACATGACCCGGTCGCAGGCTGGACCGGCGACGGATGCCTCGAATGCCACCGCCCCCACGGCTCGCCTAATCCGGGCATGTTGAGCTCCTTCTCCCGCGGCCTCTGCGCCCAGTGCCACAGCGACCTTCGAACCACGCACTATCCCGGCCAGACCTGCTGGAACTCGGGCTGTCACGAAGCGGTTCACGGCTCCAACAGCGATCGAACGCTGTTGACCAGGTGAGGATCATGCTGCAACCTATCCCGAACCAACACGCCCAGCGCCGAAGCTCACGGTGCGGTCGAACCGCAGTGGCCGACCGATCGCGGAGGTGGATGGGTGCGATCGCCCTCGCCTTCCTGGCTTCTTCCGGCATGGTGCGGGCGCAGGAGCCGGAAGCCGAACCCGAGAAGCCGGAGAGCCGCCCTCCGACGGTGTTCGTTTCGGCGGAGATCGGTTTCGGGGCGCGCGATGTCAGCGGCAACCGGAACAAGCTCGGCCAATACGTGATACCGCCCGAGGGCTGGTACTTGAAGGAGCTGACCCTCCAACCCCGTTCCATGCCCTACGACGGCTACGCCTATCTCACGCTGCGCGGATACGGCGCGGACCCGATCCGGGCCGACGCGGAACTGGGCCTGAACGGCGCTCGACACCGCTTCTGGTACTGGGCCGATCGTAACCGTTCGATAGCGAACACGGCCCAGGTGGTCGCCCAGAGCAATCGCCGCGGCGATGGAATCACGTACAGCGGGCTGATCGCGCCGGACTTCGGATGGTCCGTGCGGTACGCGACACAGAACCAGAATCGGTTCTTCGAGGCCCCGCGAGAAGCCCTGCGCACCCGAACAAAGGAATGGGATGTGGCCGCGTTCGGCACGGTGGGCCAGGGCAGCCTCGGCATCGCGCTGACCGATGCGCAGTTTTACGATAGGATGCTGGCCCTGCCCAACACATCCACCAGGACGATCTATTTGACCGGCCTCTGGTCGCCCGGCCCCGAAGGCGATCTGGAGGGATCCGTGGCGACGCGCACGATCAACCGTTCCGGAACGGGGGTCGGACGCGTGAATCAGTTCGTCCTGGCCGGCAACATGAGCCTGGGCGGCGCGGGGGATCTTGCCATCCGCGGCGAGGCGGAGCACGCCTCATGGCCCATCACGGAGAGCGCCTATGTGACGGACCGCCGCCTGGTGGAGACAGTCTTCTCGTCCCGATATCGAACAACAGCCATGACCTTCCGATGGCAATATCGGGAGGCGGAGCGGATCCGGGGCGATGGGCAATATCTGGATGTGCCCAAATGGACCACCTTCTCCGGTCGGATCACCAATCGGTTGACCAGACAGGCCCGCCTGACCCTCCGAGGATCTACGGAGAGGATGTGGCAGCGGCCCCAGATGACAACCACTGATGTGCGCTCCGCGCTCTGGGATGGCCGGGATAACTTCGAAGCGCGTCTCGATGTGGGCGACGAAACGTTCTCGGGCTATGCCTCATGGCGCACTCGACGCAACGGCAACTCGGTTCGGGGAACGAACGTGACCAACGGCACGGCGAGCGCGGGCGCGACCTGGACGCTGTCGCCTGCGCTGGAGATCTTCGCCGAGTACTCTCTGGAGTCCTGGCACGGTCGTAGCGAGGACATGGCCTTTCCAACCCTGGGCAACTTCATGGCCGATAGTCGGGTCGGGTCTGTCGGCATCAGCTACGCGCTGGATTCCCGGAGCTTTTTCTGGGCTGGCTATACTCAGGCAGTGACGGATAACGACAATCCCCTCCAGATGCGTGACGGCAATACCGAGGCGCGTTATCTGACGGCCAGCTTCCGCCGACGTATTGGGCCTGCCCAGGAGGTATCGGTAACCATCGCTCCATGGACCTACCGCGATCGAACCGATCCGACGATGAACGTGACCGCCACGACGCTTGTGCTCTCCGGAAAGACGAGGTTCTAGAGCGGTGGGGCGTGGTTTCGACAGACGATTGTATCCAGGAAGTGATCCTGCAGCACAGGGGAGACATCTGATGAATCGAAGGTACGTTTTGTGGGCGCTCGCCGCGACGGCGCCCTTCGTAGCGGCTC
>JABWBA010000056.1 GCA_013360745.1 Chthonomonadales bacterium
GTGGCAGGCGCCGATCCCGCCCTCATGGCCATGCTCGGGCGCGACATCGCCGTGGCCCATGAAACAGCGGCCATGCTCCCCATCCATACGGGAGGCAAGCTGGCCGCCGAGGTCCGGCGCATGCAGGCCGAGGCCGAGGCGGCCGGGGCGGAGCTCCACGCCGTCCAGGCCGAAACGGCCGCTGCGGTCCGAGCGGAGTTCCTGAGAGCTTCGCTTGCGGCCGAAGAGCTCCGAGTGGCCGAAGCGGACGAACGAGCCGCCCGGGCCATGGCCGAGAACGTCCGGGCTTCGGTCGACGCCGGCAAGGCGATCGAAGCGGTCTACCTCCGGGCCGTCGCTCGGGTTCGGGAGGCCGAAGGGGCCGTCCGAACCGCCCGCGCCGACAGAACGGCCGCGATCATCGCCATGGCGGCTGCCATGGGATTGGATACCCCGGTCGATATCGCGCCTGCGGATCAGCTCGATCTAACCCCCTCGTTTCAGGATCTTGAGTCGGCCCTGAAGGCGGTGCGGGACCTCGGGCCAGCGATCCGCGCGGCGCGGCACATGCGCGAGGCGGCCCGAGCGGCCGTAGCAGCCGACCACGGAGATGAGCGGCCGCAGATCTACGCGTATGCCATGGGCGGATGGGCGGCGATGCGGGGGATGCGAGGCCAGGGTGGAGCGTCGCTCGGCGTAACGGTGGCGCTGCCTCTGTTTGACGGCGATCTCCGGCGTCGACGGCGCCAGAGCGATGAGGCTCTCGCACGGGCGTCGGACGAGGACCTCCGGGCCGCGCAGATCGGGGCTGAGGCCGAAGTTCGCAGCGCGTGGACCATGTTGGAGGCGGCCGCCGCCCGGCTCAAAGCCGCGGAGGCGGGGGTTGAGGCCGCCCAGGCTGCCTCCGACGTCCTCGCCCTGCGCGTTGCCAACCAGAAAAGCGTGCTGGTCGAACAGATCGATGCGCTGGCCGCCCTGCAATCCGCCCGTCTCGCCGCTGCGCGAGCGCGCCTGGACCATGCGATGGCCTGCATCACGATCGACCGGGTCACAGGGAGGTATTGAGATGCGACTGCTAACGTGGGCGACCGTGGCCGGCGTCCTCTGCTGGACTTCGGGGGCCGTGGCGGCTCCGGTTCGGGCGTCGGCGGATGGATACGAGGTCTCGATCGTCTCGAATCCTCCAGTCATCGTCATCGGCAAATCCGAACTCCGGATCTCGCTGCAGCGGAACGGCAAACCCGTCTCCGATGCTCGCGTCCGGGCGCTGGTCCGGATGCCCAACATGGATATGGGCGAGAAGGAAGCGGTCGCGCGGCCCGTGCAGGGCGAGGCCGGGGTATATGCCGCTCCGGCGGTGTTCGCCATGGCCGGAGAGTACGTCGCCGAGATCAAGGTCGACTCGGGCGGCAGGGAGTCGGTGATCACCGCGCCGATGGCGACCGGCATGGACACCGGTCCCGGAGCTCCCGATCGAAGGCCGTTGTACTATGGTCTCGGCGCGCTGATGGCCGTCATCCTCGCGGTCTACACTCTGATACGGATGCGGGCGACCGGCCAATCGCTCGAGGTCCGCTCCGTGTTTCGGCTGCAAGTGGCGGTTAGTCTGGCGCTGCTGGTCGGAGCCGTGGCACTGTCGGTGTACGCGGTTCGCAACTGGCGGCGTCCGGGCGCAATGACACCCATCGAAGCGCAGGCGATGGAGATGGCGACGCCTCCGCCGCCGGGCACGGCGATCGTCAAGCTCGCGGCGGTGGAACGCGGATTGGTCGAGCAGACGGTTACCTGCACGGGCCAGGCGGTCGGATGGACGGAGCAGGAAGTTCTGCCTCGCGTCTCGGGATGGATCACCGAGATGCCGGTCTACGTCGGGACCAGAGTCCGGAAGGGGGATATCCTGGCGCGGCTCGACACATCGCAGATCGCACCGATGGTGGCCGAGCGGTCCGCCATGCTCCGCGCAGGGGAGAGCGCCAGCCGGACTGCCCGCTGGTCGGGGGAAGGCGCCGCCGCGATGGAACGGGAGGCAGCGGCGTCTCTCCGCTCCGCGCGCGCCGAAGTGCAGGCCGCCGAGTCCGAACGCGCTTCGGTGGCAGCGGAGGCGGAGGCAGCCGAGGCGATGCTCGCGTCCGCCCGGCTCTCGACGCCCGCGGCGAAGGCCGCGTTGGCTGCGGCTCGCGCGGATCAAGCCTACCGCAGCGCCGAACTGAAGAGGATGCAGGCCCTGTACGACAAGAAGGCCGTTTCCGCAGACGAACTCGACCAGGCCCGGGCCATGGCGGCCGCCGCGTCTGCAGCCGTGGAGCAGGCGGAGAGCGGACTGGGTAAGGCCGAGGCCGACGTGCGGGGCGCCGAAGCGGCGCAACGCAAAGCGCTCGCGAACCTCGACACGGCCCGACGCAAAGTGAGCATCGCCCGGGAGCGAACAGCCGCCAGCGAGGCGTCGCTCGAGGCCGCGCGAGTTGCGGTGAAAAGCGCCGCGAGCGGCGTTGCCGAAGCCCGGGCGTCTGCGGCGGCGGCGGCGGCGGCGCTGGCCGATGTCAAAACACAGGAGGGATATGCCGTGATCCGGGCGACCGCCGACGGCGTGGTGACCCGGCGGCTCGTCTCCCCTGGAACCCTCGCAACGCCCGGCAGGCCGATCTTGCTCCTCGCCGAGGACCGCCCCATACGCCTTCAAGCCGCGGTGTCCGAGACGGACCTCGCCCGGATTCGGATCGGCGCTACGGTCCGGGTTCGGCGTCCGGGAGGGGACGGCGCCACAGTGACGACCCGGATCAGCAGCGTCGCCGGAGCCGTCGATCCCACAACCCGAACCGGCGTCGTCGAGGCTATCTGGCCCAATGCCGCCGAACGGTTCAACCCCGGTGAAGCCGTGGTCATGGAGATCGTTGTCGCCCGATCCGCCCATGTCCTGCGAGCGCCGTCGGAGGCCGTCAACGAGATGGTCCCGGGCGACACGGCCATCGAGGGCCGCACCGTGCGGCATACCGTATGGCTGGCGGATCCTCTCGACAAGGGAACCTATACGGCCCGGAGGGCGAGCTTCACCGCGGGCATCGAAGGTCGACGGTTCACCGAGATCATCGACGGCCTCGACGAAGGCGCGCTCGTCGTCGTCGACGGGGGGCGCAACCTCCGGGACGGCGACCACATCGCACCGGCGGCGGAACCGGGCGATGTCTACGTCTGCCCGATGCACCCCGACGTTCGCCAGGATGGCCCGGGCACGTGTCCAAAGTGCCTGATGGCCCTCGAGAAGGAAAAGAGGAAGCCATGAGGCCACCGGACACCGCGCGCAGGGCGGCTCGGACGGTCCGATCCGGCGGCCTGCACGCGCTCCATATGATCCACCGATGGTCGATCGAGCATCCGTACATCATCATCGCCTTCTATGTGGCCGTCGTCGCGCTGGCCTGGTTGATCGTGACCCGCGTCATGCCCCGCCGGTTCGCCCCGTACGTCGAAAGCCCCATGGTCGGCGTCGTCACGATGATGCCCGGCCTCTCGCCCGAGGACATGGAGCTTAACGTCACGAAGCCGATCGAAGAGCAGCTCGTGAACGTCCGGGGCGTCCGCTATATACGATCGACCTCGCAGGAGGGCTTCTCCATCGTCGCGCTGGAGTTCGACTACGGCTACGAGATGGAGCGGGCGGTCTTCGATGTCCAATCGCTCATGAACATCGTCCAGGCCAGCCTGCCCGCGACGGGAGCCAACCTCAAGCCGTCGTGGGTCATCCCCATCGATCCGCTGAACCTGCCGGTGATCACGTTCAGCGTTCGGGGCGAACCGGGGAGCGACTGGGACCTCACCCGGGTTCGGGCCTTCGCCGACAACGACGTGATCAACAGGCTCAAGAAGATCCCGAGCGTCTACTCGGTCGTACCCTTCGGCGGATACCGGAGGCAGATGCAGGTCGTCGTCGACCGCGACAAGCTCGCGGCGCGAGGCCTATCGATCCTCGACGTGCAGCAGGCGATCGATCGGGAGAGCGTCAACCGCCCGGCCGGCAGCCTCAACAAGAACGATACCGAAGCGATCGTCCGCGTCGACACGCGAGTCCGGACCGCCGAGGATGTGCGCCGCTATCCGATCACGGCCGGTGCGGCCAGCGCCGAATCGGGCTCAGGGTCGGGCGGCATGGGCGGCATGGGCGGAGGCGGAGGCGCGATGGCGCCGGCCAGCTCGCCCGCCGCTGAGGCCCCTTCGCCTTCCGCGGGACCGACGACGGATCAGGCTCCGTCGATCGTCCGGGTGGGGGACGTCGCGCGCGTCTTCGATGGCCACTGGGAGCGCCGATCCGCCTATCACTACCTCCGCCATGACAAAGGCACGAAGGGCGAGGTGATCCCCTCCATTCAGGTCTCGGTGATCCAGGATCCCGGGGCCAGTTCGGCTCAGCTGGTGCCGAAACTGATGGATGCCGTACGGGAGATGGAGCGGGACAACCCGGGTCTGAAGTTCGACGTCGCCTATGATAACGCCCATTTCGTCGAGATCCTGTTCAACAACGTCTGGCACGAGCTGGCGCTCGCGGTGATCCTGACCGCCATCGCAGTCCTCCTCTTTCTCGGCGAATGGCGCGGCACGCTCATCGCCCTCATCAGCATCCCCACGTCCCTGGCGCTGGCCGTTCTGATGATGACGCCGTTCGGGATGACCTTCAACAGCGGCACGCTCATCGGGCTCCTCCTCTCCATCGGACGACTCGTCGACGACAGCATCATCGACGTCCACGCCGTCGAACGGCACCTCCGTATGGGCAAGACGCCCAAGGCCGCGACGATCGACGGCATCGCCGAGGTTCGGCTTGCCGTCATCGCCACGACCATCGTCATCCTGATCGCGCTAAGCCCGCTGCTCTTCTCCGGCGGCATCACCGAGGCGATGTTCCGAGAGCTGGTCTGGCCGCTGATCTTCGCGCTGGCCGCCTCGATGCTGGTCTCCTTCACCCTGACCGCGCTGCTGTGCGCCAATCTCCTGCGGCCCGAATCGGTGCGGGACGCCGAGCGCCGCCATCCGCTGCTCCGCCTCCTCTACGCCGTGCTCGACCCGTTTCAGCGCCTGCTGGATCGGATGGAGGCCTGGTACGGTCGGACCATCGTCTGGATGCTCAAGCATCGCTTCGCGAACCTGTCCCGCATCATGGCGACGGTGATCGTGGGCTTCACGTTCTACTATTTCATCGGCTCCGAGATGATGCCGCTGGCCGATGTCGGACAGGCGGTGGGCATGCTGGAGATGGAGCCCGGGTCCTCCTTCCAGTCGACCGAGGACGCCATGCGCAAGGTCGAGGCGATCATGCTGAAATATCCCGAGATCGAGAAGGCCAGCATCGAGATCGGGGCCGAATCGATGTTCGAGACCTGGAGCCCCTACTTCACGGGCTACCAGATGCCCACGATCAGCGGAGCCGCCATCATGCTCACGCTGAGCGACAAGGACCGCCGCAAGAGGACGATCTTCGACGTCATCGACGGCGTTCAGAAGGAGGCCCTCGCGACGATTCCCGGCATCCGCCGCTTCCAGATAAAGGAAATGGGCTCCGACGTGATGGCCACGGCGGCCGCTCCGATCCACGTCAACGTCTACGGTCCGGATCTGGAGCGGCTGGATGAGATCGGCCGAAAGGTCCTGGCCGCAGCCGAGAAGATGCCCGAGATGTTCCAATCCTCCACGACATGGGCCATGGGCGTCCCCTCCTACCGGCTGAAGGTCGATCGGGATCGGGCCGCTGAAGTCGGCCTCTCCCCCGCTCAGATCGCCCAGCAGGCCTACTACTCGCTCCGGGGCGGCCTGACCGATGAATACCTGAGGACGGCCAACCGCCGACACGATACGATCCTGGTCCGATACGATGAGTCCCAGCGACGAGATCGGCAGGACCTTGAGGACCTGAAGCTGTCGGCGCCCGACGGCCGCTCCATCCCGCTCCGCAGCGTGGCAACCGTGGAGCCGGCCCCGGCCCCGACCGCGATCGAACATGACGGCCTCCGGCGGACGCTCGGCGTCACAGGATACTATCGGATCGGCAGCCTCCCCTCCATGGATGTGGTGATGAACCTTGTGGCCAACGCCTATGGAGGCAACGATAAGCTCGGGATCAAACCGGTCAACTTCCCGCCCGGGTACGGGCTCGAGATGCGGGGCGATATGATCCAGATGATGGACAGCTTCCGCCGTCTCCTCTACGGGCTGCTCCTCGCTCTGGCGCTCATGTACATGGTGCTCGTCGTGCAGTTTCGCGGGTTCCTCCAGCCGCTGCAGATGATCGCCTCGCTGCCGCTGGAGCTGGCCGGCGTCTTCATCGCCCTGTGGCTCACCGGTCAGGCGTTCAGCACGGTGTCGATCCTCGGCATCATCATCCTGACCGGCATGGACATCACCACGGCGGTTCTGCTGATCGACATGATCATGCGCTATCGCGATCAGGGCATGGAGCGGGATGAGGCCGTCGCTCAGGCCTGCCCGCAGCGGCTCCGGCCGATCCTGATGACCTCGGTGATCACCATGGTCGTCCTCTTCCCGGTGGCGGCCTTCCCCAAGACGGGCCTTGACGCCTACCAGCCGCTTGCGGTAGCCGTTCTGGGCGGGCTCGCGGTCGGGACGGTGCTGAGCCTATTCGACATCCCGATCATGCACACCTACGTGGACGACCTGCTGCGCTGGCTCCACCGCACCTATCTGGGCCGGGAATGGCGATGGCAGGCGCCTGCCCACGACGATGGCGAGGAGGAGGAGGCCGCTCGAGCGTGACCTCCGCTTCGTGGGCCGCATCGGCAAGCGTCGGTGCGGTCCACGAAGCCTGCCGCCTATGACACGCCTGCGTCTCGGGCGCGCGCAGCAAGAGCGAGGGGTTCGGGGCGGCCGTTTCGGCCCGGCGGTCGGGGCTTCGACAGGCTCAGCCGACGCGATCTATCCCTTCGGCGAACCGTGGGGGCTGACGTAGTCGCCGACGGGGGTTCGGAAGGCGACGTTGAGGCGGTTCCAGCCGTTGATCGCGATGATGGCCAGGGTGAGATCGACCAGCGACTTTTCGTCGAAATGCCGCCGGGCCGCTTCGTAGACCTCGTCCGGCACGTCATGGGTCGACGCGATGCCGGTCACCGCTTCGGTCCATGCAAGAGCCGCACGCTCCCGATCGGTATAGCAGGACGCCTCGCGCCAGACGGGCAGGAGGTAGAGGCGCTGTTCGGTTTCGCCCCGTGCCCGCGCATCCTTGGTGTGCATGTCGAGACACCATGCGCAGCCGTTGATCTGCGATGCACGGGATTTGACCAGCTCCAGCAAGGATTCCTCGAGGCCGGCTTTGTGGACCTGATGCTCCATCGTCAACATGGCGTGGAAGGCGTCGGGCGAAGCGCTCTTGTAGTCGATCCGTTGCTCCATGGACGTTCTCCTCTTCGAGAGTATTCGGCGCAGATCGATCCAGGGCTTTCGCCACGGCACGCCCATCCCGATCACGCCGCTGATACTAGGACAGTACGATCGCCGTACTCTGCCGAGTTGCGCGGATCGCCCCATACCGCCCCGGCGTGTTACAATGAGCCCACCCTCTTCGGGGGATGAACGAAGGAGAACGACGATGGGCAATACCTCCCGCCTGGCTATGGCTTCCCTCATTCCGATCGCCGCGTTCGGATGGATGGCGACGACGCAGCTGCTGTCCCGACCCGCCGCGGCGCAGAGCGACGGTCGTCGCCTGGCGGCCGCCGACACCAATCGGCGCGGCTCCTTGCAGCAGACGCGTAAGGCCGCGCCTGTCGACGTCTCGGGCTCGTGGTCCGGGGATTGGGGCTCGTACACCCCGCCACCGCCGGGGCTTCGACAGGCTCAGCCACCGGGGCTTGGACAGGCTCAGCCGCCGATGTACCCCGATGCGTGCAAGCCCATGGACTGCACCGTGGTCAAGCTGGGCGGCGGGCGATATCAGGCGACCTTCGCGGGGGAGTGCGGCCGCCCCTACAAGTACACGATAAAGATGACCGGCCGGACCGTCGGCTCATCGGTGCTGTTCAAAGGCTCCGCGGACCTCGGCGAGAAGGACGGCGGCGTCTTCGATTGGATCGGCCGCGCGACGGACAAGGAGTTTGTCGGGTTCTTCACGAGCCAGGGGTACACCGGCACGTTCCGCCTCGAGCGTCGGTAAGCCCCGCCCCGGCAGAGGCCTGACGCGGCGATGCAGCGCCCTGCAAGCGGGAAATCGCTTCTCGGCGTCGAACATGTCGATAGTCATCGATCTATAGAAGGGAGCTTCCATGGAGCTTCTCCTACGCCCCGGAGGCCGGGCTCGAACGGCCTGTCCCATCATCATCCCCGCCGACGGCCCTGTCCCGACGGCCTTCCAATCGGGACCGAACCTCGTGTTCGTCCAGAGGGACGGCGATGGCGTCGCGGCCGTTGTGAATCTCTACGATCCAGACGCCGATGCGCTCCTGGCGCCGATCGGGGCCGAGCCCGGGCCGGGCGTCGACCTCGCGGATGATGGGAGCGAGATCGCCGTTCGCATCGCGGGCGAACCCTTTACCACCTATCGCTATCGCGATGTGCCAGCCCGGCCGTTCTTCTGGCCGGTCCTGGCGCCCGGCGGCATTCCGGTCACCCGCGCGTGGCCAATGAGCGAGGAGGTCGCAGGGGAGACGCGCGACCATCGGCACCACCGATCGCTCTACTTCGCGTTCGGCGAAGTGAACGGCGCGGACAACTGGAGCGAGGAGCCGGGGCACGCGTACACCATCCACCGATCCGTAGACGAGTTAGTGAGCGGCCCGGTGTTCGGCCGCTTCGTCACCACGAGCGATTGGACCGACAGCGGGGGACGGCGCCTGCTGATCCAGAAGGCGACGGCAACGTTCTGGAACCTCCGGAGGGACGACGCGAGGCTCTTCGACGTGGACCTCCGGCTGACGGCGGCGGACGGCGACGTATTGTTCGGCGATACGAAGGAGGGGGGCATGCTCACCGTGCGCGTGGCCACCCCGATGGACGTACCCAACGGAGGCCGCATCGAGAACGCCTACGGCGGGGTCAACGAACGGGAGACGTGGGGCTGCGCCGCCCATTGGTGCGACTATTCCGGGATCGTCCAGGGAACCCGGGTCGGGATCGGCGTCATGGATCATCCGACGAGCTTCCGCCACCCAACCTACTGGCACGTGCGGGATTACGGGCTCATGGGGGCCAACCCGTTCGCGCTCAACGCCTATACGAACGGCCGCAAAGAAGGGAGCTTTACGCTGCCGGCCGGCGCCGAGATGGTCTTTCGATACCGCGTGGTCGTCCACCTGGGCGACGCGGGCGAATCGGACATGCGCGGCCGATACCTGGACTTCGTCTCGCCGCCGGAAGGACGGCTGCGTTGATTTCGCGTCACGCAGGCTGGCTCGGCGTGATGATCGCGGCGCTCAGCGTGAGCGGGGCGCGCGCGGCGGAGGTGCGCAAGGTCCTCCGGATCATCCCCGGCTCGGCGAACGAAGCCGCCCTCCTCGCCCCAGGGGCCGCTCCCGCCGAACAGGGAAGCCGCGTCGCCCGGGGAACGGGAGGATGGACCTATCGTCTGCCCGCGGTAGCAGGAGCAGCCTATCGCCTTCGATACAGGGCGGAGGGGGCGCTGGACATGCAGGTGTTTCGCCCCGACGGCAAGCCGATCGCGAGCCGCCATGAAACAGGCCCCGAGGGCGCCGCGCTCAGCTTCACCGTTCCCGCCAACATTCCGGCGGGCGCGACGGTCTCGGTCCGATTCCAGGCTCCGGAGGGTGAAGCGCGGCTGCAGGATGCCACGCTTACGATGACGGCGCGCGATAAGAACCAGAACGGTATCCCGGACGCCGTGGAAGCGAGGCTGGGGCTCGCGTCGGCGCCCAAACCGACGCCCCGGCCCACCCGACCGATGACCGCCTTTCAAACCGGCGGCCCGTACGATCCCACTCTCGCGCCCCCCACCGACGCCGTGCTCGTGTTCTCCTCCTCTCGGGATGCCATCGCCGGCTGGATGGAGGCCGGCTACACCGTCTATACCATGGGCGGCTTCCGCGACGGCCCCGAATACGCAAAGGCGCATCCCGACGAAGTCCAGACCGTGCGGTCGGGCCAGCCGATGGTCATCGAAAACGTCAGCTATTACATGGTCCCGACGGCGGAACGGAATCGGCGCTCGGCCGCCTACTACATCGAGGGAGTCCAGAACGGCGCGTCCGGCGTCTGCCCCGAGGAGCCGGAGATGTTCGCGCGATCGGGCTATTCGGACGCGTTCAAGAAGGAGTGGCAGGCGGCCTACGGAACGCCATGGACGCCGCCCGACGCCGATATCGGCTCCCGATACAGGGCCGAGCAGCTCAAGGCGCGGCTAACCGTTCGACAGATCGACACCATCCTGAGTTCGGTTGCGAAGGCCGCACCGGAGGCCCGACGGATCCTGGCCGTCCATAGCCCGGTGACCTACGCCGATTGGGGGATCGTCATGCCCCATTCTGAGCTGTTCCGGCTCCCGTCGGTTCAGGAGGTCATCGGGCAGGTATGGACCGGGACGGCGCGTACGCCCAATCGGGTGGCCGGCGTCCGAGCGGAACGGACCTTCGAGCTCGGTTACTTCGAATACGCCTCGCTCGTCGGCCTCCTGAAGGGGCTCAATAAGCCCCTCTGGATGCTCATGGACCCGCTCGAGGATAATCCCAACCGGAGCATGGAGGACTACCGGCGCAACTACGCCGAAACCCTGACCGCGTCGCTGCTGTTCCCATCGACCAGCCGGTTCGAGGTGATGCCCTGGCCGGACCGGATCTACCGCCGGGCGCCGGAGGACTACGTGGGCGTCATCAACAACGTCGTCGGAGCGTTGAGCGAAGCCTGGCGGTTTCCGGCGTCCCTGACCCGAGCGGGTGCGGCCGGCATCGCCGCCGTCACCTCCGACACCCTATCCTACCAGCGGGGTGACCCATCGCCGAGCGATTTCGACGGGGTCCATGCCCTCGCGCTGCCGCTCATCGGCCACGGGATACCTCTGGAGACGCTCAACCTTGAGCGATGCGTGGAACCGGGCTATCTGAAGAGCGCGCGTGTGCTGCTGCTGTCCTACGACGCGATGAAGCCTACCTCCCCCGAAGTCCATGCCGCCCTGGCTCTGTGGGTGCGGGGAGGCGGCGTACTGGCCCTGTTCGGCGGAACGGACGCCTACGACGCCCTGCCGGAAAGCTGGTGGCGCAAGGCCGGCCATCGTTCGCCGATCGACGACCTTCTGGCGCAGATCGGGGTGTCGACGCGGCCAATCGCATCGGCGGCTCCTGTTCCGCCCGCTCGTCCGCAGGCGCAGGAGATCCTCCGCGGCGACGGCACAGAACGGAACCTGAACAACCGTCGGCCCTACACACTCGACCTCAGCCGGTTCGTCAGCCCGAGCGGCAGCGTTGCGGTCCGCTTCGAGGATGTGACCCCGGAGGACGGCTGGGGGCCGTGGGTACGGAGCGTCGAGCTGCGTCTCAACGATCAGATCGGGGCCTCGTTTCTCACGGGATCCAGCGTCGAGACCCGGTTCCTCGTGGAAGATCACGGAAGCCTGATGAGCGGCGAGGCCCGATACGCCGACGGCGGGGCCTACTGGGAGTACCGCTTCGACAACATACCGGCCGGTTCGAGGGTAACTCTAACCGTCGAGATGGGCAACGGATTCCTCGTCCGCGCCTACACGCCTGCCGGAACGATTCCGGCCCTGACCGCCCTCGATCCGGACACCAACCCGACGCTCAAAACCGTGCGCATGCGGCAGGAATACGGGATTACCGCCTACGCCCCTCCGCCCGACGCCCGGATCCTCTACCGCCACACGACCGACCAGCGGCCCGTCATCTGGCTCGCCCGGGCGGGGAAGGGCGCCGTGCTCTTCACCGGGATCGCTCCGGGGTTCTTCGGCGTCAGCGCTCAGGCCGACCGGCTGTACCGTGACCTGGTGCGCCGGGCCTGCGCCGCGGCCGACATACCCTACGAACCGTCCACCGCCTTCACGTCGCAGCGGGGCCCCTATCTCGCGATCAAGGCGCTGACCGCCCACGAGGAACCCGGGGGCGTCTATATCGACCTTCTCAGCCCCGACCTTGCCGTGCGGCGGGAGCCGACCGTCGAGGTAGGCGAATCGGCCTTTCTCAAAGCCTTCACCCCCGGGGGCGGACCCCGCCTGCTCGCGGCCTCTGGCCGGGTCGAGGCCCAATCGGAAACCGGCACGACCACGGCCTTCACCGTACGTGCGCCCGACGGTACAAGGGGCGCGGCGCGGCTCTGGAGCGGCACGCGGAGGCTGAAGGGCGCCAGGGCATGGGACATGTGGGGGCGCAGCGTCCCCGTGACCATCGTGTCGCAGGATGATACGGCGCTGCTGCGCTATCAGAACAGAGCGGACGGCATCGTCCTCAAGGCGGAATGGTAACTGCGACCCTCTCGACATCGTACTATCGAACATAGGAGCGTGACTGTGATCTACGCAGGTACGTACACTCGGGGTTCTGGCGGGATCCACCGCATCGGCATGGCCGATGGGACGGGCGCCCTGTCGGGCGGCGAGGTGGCCGCGGAATGCCCCAGCCCCTCGTTCCTGGCCGTCGGCCCCGGGGGCAAGGCGCTGTACGCGGTCAATGAGATCGGCGATTATGCGGGCGCCCGTGCGGGCTCGGTTTCCGCCTTCGCACGGGGAGCGGACGGGGCGTTG
Source organism: Chthonomonadales bacterium (assembly GCA_013360745.1). GTDB lineage: Bacteria > Armatimonadota > Chthonomonadetes > Chthonomonadales > CAJBBX01 > JABWBA01. The sequence continues at coordinate 12,677 of JABWBA010000056.1, forward strand.
AAACCGGTCAACGTCGTCTCCTCGCACGGCTCCTATCCCTGCCACCTCACGGTGACCCGCGCGGGCGGTCACGTCCTCGTGGCCAACTACGGTTCCGGCGCGGTCGCCGTGATCCCAGTGCTGTCGGACGGCTCACTGGGCGATGCGTCGTGCGTGATCCAGCACCACGGGTCGAGTGTGAACCAGGCGCGGCAGGAGCGGCCACACGCGCACTCCGTCGATCTGGACAGGGCGAACCGCTTCGCCCTCGTCTGTGATCTGGGGATCGATCAGACCCTGATCTATCGGTTCGACGCCTCCGGCGGCAAGCTGCTGCCGCATGACACGGTCTACGCGGCGCCGGGAGCCGGTCCCCGACACGTCGCGTTCCATCCGAACGGGCGGCTGGTCTACGTGATCAACGAGCTCGATTCGACCATTGGCGCCTATCGCTACGATCCCGCGGCCGGCGCAATGAAGCACATCGATACGATATCGACCCTCCCCGCGGACTTCAAAGGCGCCAGCACGACGGCGGAGATCGCCGTCCATCCGTCGGGACGGTGGGTATACGGATCGAATCGAGGCCACGATAGCCTCGCAATCTTCGCGGTGAACCCCGCCACCGGAGCCCTTCGGCCCGTTGGCCACGCGCCCACGCTGGGGAAAACGCCGAGGCACTTCTCGATCCACCCCGGCGGTCGGTTCGTCCTCGTGGGCAATCAGGAAAGCGACGCCGTCCTCGTCTTTCGGATCGATGGAGCGAACGGCTCGCTTGCCCCTGCGGAGTCGCGCGTGTCCATTCCGTCCCCTGTTTGTGTGCTGCAGTGCTGACCCGCACCCAATAGGCATATCCGGACGACACCCGATCCGATGGCAGCCGCTCCCGACACCGATCGCCGATCCGCTCGCGCTGAGGATGCGGAACGGATCGTCATCGGCGCAGCGACCTACCGCCTCCTGTTCGACAACCACCCGCTGCCGGTATGGATCTACGATCGGACCACTCTTCGCTTCCTCGAGGTCAACGACGCCGCGATAACGACGTACGGCTATACCCGCGACGAGTTCCTCGAGATGACGATCGATCAGATTCGTCCGGAGGAGGACCTACCGAAGCTGCTGGAGCACCTTCAAACTCTTGCCGAAGGCCAGCACGCCGCGAGTCGATGGCGTCATCGATGGAAAGACGGCTCGATCCGAATCGTCGACATCATCTCGCATACAGTGACCCTCCACGGGCGTCCGGCGGAGATCGTCGTCGTGCGGGACATCACGGACCTCCACAACTCCGACAGCGGATGGCGCGTCTTCGAGGAACGCTTCCGGACCGCAGTGGAAGCCCTGCCCCTCCCTGCGATGCTGTATATGCAGAATGGAGACGTTCTGGTTGTGAATCGACTGTGGACGGAGACCACCGGCTACGAACGGGAGGCGCTGCGGACGCTCCACGATTGGACGACGCTCGCCTATGGTCCCGATGCAGGCGTGATACGGGCTCGAATAGCGGAACTTTTCGAGGATCGAGATCGACCGCAGGCAGAAGAGCGATCCATTCGCTGCGCCGACGGCTCGTACCGGACATGGATCTTCAACAGCGTCCCCATCGCTTCGGGGCCGGAGGAGCAGAGCGCCATGCTCACCGTGGCGACGGACATGACGGATCGCGTACGCTGGGGGGAGGAGATCACGGCCCAGCTGGAGGAGCTGCGGCGCTGGCAACGCGCAATGATCGATCGGGAAGAACGGGTCATGGAGCTCAAGCACGAAGTGAACAAGCTGGCAGCCGATCTCGGGAGACCGAGTCCGTATCCTGAGGTCGAGGCGTGAGGCCGGATGCGGGGATCCATTGAGGCTCGGAAGGAAGGTTACCTCTCGCCTGGCCTGGTTTACCGGAGGGCTGTTCGCGCTAGTCCTCAGCGCCGCGTCCCTGATCGTCCATCTCGGCTTTCGCAACGCGGAGGACGTTGAGGCCCGCCGCCACGTCGACCGTGTGGTCTACGAGATCCGCTCCATGGCCGCCGAGCTCAGCATCATGGCAACAGCCTGGGCGGAGAGGGACGATACGATCGACTTCGTCGGTACAGGATCGTCGGCCTACATCGCGGCCCATCTGACTCCCAGGAGCTTCGACCTTCTCAAGATCAACGGACTCGTCATCGCGGACCGTGCCGGTCGGATCGTCTGGAGCGGGGCGCATATCCGCAACGCGCCGCGTCTCCGCCCCGGGTCGGCCGATCTGCGGGATCTTCCGCAGCGGCTGAATCTTCGGTCCGGCATGTGGTCCCGGGGCGTCGAGATCATCGACGGAAGGCCGATGGTCGTCTCCGTCCGGCGGATCGGCCGTCGCGGCAGGCGCGACCCGCCCGTCGGCGTTCTCCTCATGGCCCGAGCTCTCGATCAAGAGCGTCTGGGTTCCATCGCTGCCCGCATGTTTACGTCGGTGGCCGTCATCCCCATATCGCCGGAGCGAGCCAGGACCGTACCGGTCACACTCGGTCAATCCGACCCCGTCACCATCGAGCGGACCGGAGCGAACGTAATCGCGGGCACATACCTGCGTAACACCTCAGGAGAGCCGTGCGCCTTCGTATCGATCGTCCTGCCCCGAACGTTTTATCACCGCGCGGTATGGGCCGTCGATGCTCTCGGCATCGTCCTTGGACTGCTCGCCCTCGGGTTTGCCGCAGCCCTATCCTATTCGATGCGGCGCCTCGTAGTGGCCCGGATCGAGGACCTTGCCAACCAGGTTCGCAAGGTCGGCACGAATCAGGATTCCACCGCCTCCATCCATGTGACGGGCGAAGACGAGCTCGCCGGCCTCGCCGCCGATGTCGAGAGTATGCGCTCGCGAATCATGGAAGCCAGGTCCGCCTCGGAGGCGGCCCAGCTGCAGTACAACCTGCTCTTCGAGGGTATCCCGAGCCCGAGCGCGATCTACGAGGTCGTCCCCGACGAGACGGGCCGGGTGATCGACGCCCGCTATATCGCCGCCAACGCGGCGTTCCTCGCCGCATCGGGACGCTCGCCAGAGGATATCATCGGACGGAGCATTCTGGGCTTATCACCGGAAGCGGCGCCGCCGTTCATGGAACGACTCGGAATGATCACGCGTCAACGGACGCCGGAGCAGTTCGAGTTCCTCGTCCCCGGGACGGAGCGGTGCGTCAACGTGGTGGTTTTCCCGACCGCTCCCGGAGTGGCGGCCGCCATCTTCACGGATATTACCGACATCCGCGCCGCCGAATCGATACGACAGGCCGACCAGGAGCGGATTCGCCTGCTCCTCAGGCAGCAGACCGCCATGAACCAGCTCGCCGCAGCCGTGGGCGTCTGCCAGACCCTTGCGGAGGTCTACCGCACGATTCACCAACAGATCCGGCTGCTGGTCGATGACTGGCACTTCATCATCGCCTCCTATGATGCCGAACAGCAGCGGATTCGGACGGTATATGCGGCCAATGGCGACGATATCTACGATGCGGCCCGATTCCCCGCCCTCCCGCTAGGATCGCCGGATACCGACGATCAAAGCCGGGTGATCCATACGGGCGAACCCTGCTGTGCGCAGGATTGCCGGATCCGGTTCCAGCCAGGAGGTCCGTCTCACTCGGATGCGGCTGACGACCACGAAGGGGCGGACGATGATCTCAGCCTCACACGGTCGGTAATCTATCTCCCGATGAAAGTACAGGGGCGCACGGTCGGCATCCTGCAGGTGCAGAGCCGGACCCAGAACGCGTTTGATGCCAACGATGTCGCCCTCCTCGGCGGCCTTGCGAGCGTGGCGGCGGTCGCCATCCAGAGCGCGAGGCTGCGTGAGGATCTCACTGCAGAGCTTCGGACCCGCACGGCCGCCGAGGAGCGCGTCGGGGATCTCCTACGCGAAAGCGATCGGGCCCGGCGATCGCTCCTGAGCGCCCTGGAGGACGAACGCCGCGCGCGCCAATCGCTTAGCGAGAGCGAACTGCGCTTTCGGCTCGCATTCGACACCGCCCCCTACGCCATCCTGATCACACGGGCAAGGGACGGCAAGATCGTTGCCTGCAACGACGGTTTCTCCACCCTCACCGGATGGTCCAGGGAGGAGGCGATCGGCCGGACCACACAGGACCTGGGAATCTGGGTTCGGCCCGAAGAACGGGACCACCTGGTACGGACGGTACTGAGGGGAGGCATCCTGACCGGGCAGGTCTATCTGTTCCAGCGTCGCGACGGACGCCATCTGATAGGGCTCACCTCATCCCAGCGATTCGAGTTTCAGGGCGATGTGTGTATCCTCTCAAGCGTCAACGATATCACCCCGCTGAGGCGCGCCGAGGAGCTGGTCGCCCTCCGACTTCGCCTGCAGGAGCATTCCGTTCACGCGGACCTCGATGAGCTGCTCCGATTCGCCCTCGACGAAGCGGAACGCGCCCTCGACAGCCGCGTCAGCTTCTTTCACTTCATCGAATCAGAGGAGCGGTCCGTCTCGCTCCAGGCATGGTCGACACGGACTGCAGCCGAGTTCTGCCATGTCGAAGGCGCCCAACACCACTATCCGATGGAACAGGCCGGCGTCTGGGCCGACTGTGTCCGGGAGCGGCGCGTCGTCGTCCATAACGACTTCGCAGCGGCTCCGAAGCGCAATACCATGCCCGAAGGCCACGCGCCGCTCCTCCGCGAGATGCTCATCCCGGTGATCAGCGACCGGACCATCGTCGCGGTCCTTGGCCTGGGCAATAAACCGATGCCGTATACCGATGAAGACATCGACATCGGCATGCACATCGCGCAGATGACCTGGGAGATCGCCTCGCGCAAGCGCGCTGAAATCGAGAGGGAGGCGCTTCGCGAACAACTCGTGCAGGCGGGCAAGATGGAGTCGATCGGCCAGCTGGCCGGAGGGGTGGCGCACGATTTCAACAACATGCTCATGGTGATGCTCGGCACCTGCGACCTGATGGACGAACACGCCGAGGGCCATCCGGAGATCCGAGTGCAGATCGAGCGGATGCGGGCAGCGGCCACCCGCGCCCAGGCGCTCACGAATAAGCTCCTGGCGTTCGGACGGCGACAGACCATGCGCCTGGAGGCCATGGATGTCAACGCCCTCGTCGCGAGTCTGCATGAGATGCTCGCACCGGTGATCGGCCAGAACATCGAGCTGCATACCCATCCCTATCCGGAACCCCTGTACATACGGGCGGACCGCTCGCAGCTGGAGCAAGCGATCATGAACCTCGCCGTCAACGCGCGCGACGCGATGCCGCAAGGGGGACGACTCACGATCGAGACGGCTCCGGTCACGCTCGACGACGACTACGTCCGGACCCATGCCGAGACGGCTGCGGGCGAATATGCGCTCATCACCGTATCGGATACAGGATCCGGTATGCCTCCGGAGATCCGGAAGCGCATCTTCGAGCCGTTCTTCACCACCAAGTCGTCGGGCTACGGCACCGGCCTGGGTCTTCCAAGCGTGTTCGGCACGGTCAAGCAGTTCGGCGGATCGATCGACGTCTACACAGAGCCCGGAACCGGCACCACCTTCCGTATCGTTCTGCCCCGCACCGGGGAGCATCCAACCGAATCGGCTGCCGCCTCCCGGTCGGCCCCGGAAGGACAGGGCCAGCATGTGGCCGTTGTCGAGGACGATCCGGCGCTCCGAGAGGTGTTCGGAGCCCTGATCACCGGTCTGGGCTACCGTGTCCGTCTGTTTGTCAGCGGCCGCGAGGCGATCGCAGCCGTTGAGGCAGGCGATTTCTTGCCGGACCTTCTCATCACGGATGTCGTTATGCCCGACATGAACGGACCGACGCTGGTCGAGAACATGCATCGGATCCTGCCGGAGCTGCCGATCCTGATGATCTCCGGCTATACGGATACTGCGATGGAGAGCCATGGATTCGCCGAACGGGATGTGCCGCTCCTGAGTAAACCGTTCTCCCGCGATCAGATCGCTCGGGCGATCGCCGATCTGATCGGTTCCAACGGCGCGCCGGAGATGCATCCGGCCGCAACCGTCCCGCCCGACGCCTCGGGCCGTGCCAGGCCCGGCGATGAAGGGCTCCCGCACCACGACCGGGACGTTCTGACGCTCCTGATCGTGGATGACGACCCGACCACCGCAGAGCTCTACGACCTGCACGCCCGCAAGCGGGGTCATACCGTCCTCGGAGCGGTGCACGTCGACGAGGCGCTGGAACGCTGCTCCGAAACGGTGGACGTGATCCTCCTCGATCTCAACCTCGGCGTGACAACCCCGGAGCATGCCCTTGCGGAGCTGCGCAGAGCCGGATGCCGTGCGCCGGCGATCCTCCACTCGGGCTACGATCTCATCGAGGTTACCGATGCCCTCCGCGGCCTCGGCGTCATCGGCGCACTGCCGAAGACGGGCCGATTCGCCGAGACCCTGAACGCCATCGAGGCGATGGTGCGCGCGAATGGGTGATGCAGGACAACCCGCACGGCGCAGCGGGAGGAGAGTTCTGCCTGCGAGGGGAATAAACGGAGATGCAAGGAACCCTGCGGGGTCAGGGCGCGCAAAGGAGTTAGATTGTATGACGCATCGTGAACGCTTTCGACGAGTGATGCACTTCCAGACCGTGGACAGGGGAATCCACTGGGACTTCGGTTATCTGACCGAGGCGATGGATCGATGGGTGGAGGAAGGCCTCCCGGCCGAGATCGGCGGCGGGGAGGTGCGGGGCGACCGGATGGGCCGCATCAGCGAGTACTTCGGCAAGGATCCCGTCCGCTGGGCGCCCCTCCACGTCCACCTGCACCCCGGCTTCCCCTATGAAGTCATCGAGGATCGGGAGCGGACGATCGTCTATCGGGACGGCGTGGGCAATATCGTCGAAGAGATGAAGGAGGGGGAGAAGACGATCCCCCACATTATCGAGAACGGCCTGAAGGACCGGGCGGATTGGGAGCAGTACAAGGCCCGGCTCAACCCCGACGATCCGGTCCGCAACCAGTGGGACTACAAGGCGCTCGCCAGCCAGTTCAACGAGGCCGACGTTCCCGTTGCGGTCAGCATCGGTTCGTTCGTGGGCTGGATCCGGGACTGGGTGGGCGCGGCGAACCTCGGCTACCTCGTCTACGATGAGCCCGAGCTCTTCTCCGAGATGGTCAACACGCTCTGCGATCTCTATATCGCCAAGCTGGAGCCGCTCCTGAAGGAGATCGAGGTGGACCTCGCGTGGGGCTGGGAGGACATATGCTTCAACAACGGCCCGCTGATCGGCCCCAATGTGTGGCGCAAGTACGTCTCGGAGCCGATGAGCCGGGTCTGCGGCCTCCTCCGCCGCCACGGGGTCGACACGATCCTGACGGACTGCGACGGCAACGTCCAGGCCCTCGCGCCCCTCTGGATCGATGCAGGACTCAACGGGCTGTTCCCCTGCGAAGTCGCGGGCGGATCCGATCCGGTCGTCCTAAGGGAGCTGCTGGGGAAGGATGCGGTCCTCTTCGGAGGCGTCAACAAGCGGATGCTGACGGATAAGGAGAACATCCTGAAGGAGCTGCGCCGCCTCGCGCCTCTGGTCGAGGATGGCGGCTACATCCCCTTCGTCGACCATCGAGTGCCGGGCTATGTCTCCTATGAGAACCATCGGTACTATGAGCGGGAGAAGCTGGCCATGCTCGGGTTCAGCAAGGAGGAAGTCGAGGCCATCGAACCACTGCGGGGCCTGCATGTGCCGACTCTGACCCCGGTCTTTTGACCGGGCTGCCGGCGAGAGGCGGATCGCGACCGCTGCGCCGGAGAGAGGAGCCAAGCTAATGACGGAGAGACCGAACATGACGCGCCGGGAGTTCCTGCAAGGGGCTGCGGGCATCGCGGGGATGGCGGCGCTCGGACCCGCGTCCTACGCGCGCGTTCTGGGATCGAACGAGGACATTCGCGTGGCGGTCGTCGGTTTCGGAGGACGGGGCGGCAGCCATATCTCGGCCTTCAGCAATATGAAGGGCGTCCGGGTCGTCGCCCTGTGCGATTGCGACAGCGATGTGCTGGCGAAGGGCCTCGCCGGCCTCAAGGCACGGGGCATCGAGGCGAAGGGGTACGCGGACCTCCGGGAGCTGATCTCATCGCCCGATGTCGACGTCATCACCACTGCCACCCCGAACCACTGGCATTCGCTCATCACCGTCTGGGCGTGTCAGGCCGGCAAGGACGTCTATGTCGAGAAACCGGTCTCCCACAACATCTTCGAGGGGCGCCAGGCCGTCCGGGCCGCGCGCAAGCATGGCCGGATCGTCCAGACCGGCACCCAGGGCCGCTCCGACGCCCGATGGCGGGAGGCATGGGCCTGGCTCGCCGAAGGCCACATCGGCAAGGTGACGATCAGCCGGGGACTCTGCTATAAACGCCGGGCGAGCATCGGCAAGGTCGACGGCCCCCAGCCGATCCCCCCGGCCGTCAACTACGACCTCTGGTGCGGCCCCGCCGAGAAGCTCCCGCTGATGCGCAGAGAGCTCCACTACGACTGGCACTGGGTCTGGAACACCGGGAATGGCGATCTGGGCAACCAGGGGATCCATCAGATGGATGTGGCTCGATGGGCGCTGGGCCGGATGGAGCTGGCTCCGACCGTGATGAGCATCGGCGGGCGGCTCGGTTATGTCGACGATGGCGAAACGGCCAACACCCAGATGGTCGTCTTCGACTACGGCGCCCAGAAGCTCATCTTCGAGGTCCGGGGGCTGCCGCAGAAGAGCGGCTCCGGAACCATGGATCGGTACCGGGAGCAGTCCATCGGCAACACCGTCGAGTGTGAAGGGGGCTACATCGCGGGAGCGAAGGCGTACGACAGCCAGGGCAAGGTGATCAAGGAGTTCACCGGCGAAGGCTTCCGGGGCGGCGACCATTTCGCCAACTTCATCGACGCCGTCCGGAGCCGCAAGGTCGCCGACCTCAACGCGGATATCCTCGAAGGGCACCTCTCCAGCGCTCTCTGCCACCAGGGGAACATCTCGTATCGGCTGGGGCAGCAGGCCGATCCTGAGGAGCTCCGGGCCGCCGTTCAGAAGGATGCCGACGCGCAGGAGACGCTCGCGCGGATGGAGGAGCATCTGGCCGCCAACGGGATCGACATCAAGGCCAAACGGCTCACGGCAGGCCCGAGGCTCCGATTCGATCCCAGACGGGAGACGTTCGTCGGGAATCGCGAGGCGGACGCCCTGACGACCCGGGTGTACCGAGACGGCTTTGTGGTGCCGGAGCGGATCTAGGCCCCTGTTGGCGTGCTTCTGAAGCTTGAGAGGACGAAGAGACCGATGCGCATCCTACGCTTGATCACGTTCGCAGCCCTCCCGCTCGCTCTGGTTGCGGCGGCGTTTCTGCCCCGCGTCGAGCGCCCGGCCAGTCAGGCCATCGCCGATATCGGTCCAGCCGCGTCCACGGGCGCCATGGTCAACCTCGCCCTGCCCGCCTATGGCACCCGGATCACGGCGGATTCCCAGTACGGCGACCATGTCGGACCTCACAACCTCGCCGACGGCCGCACAGACACCGGCTTGGGCTGCTGGTTTTCGCGCGATCATACGCCGCTCCCGTGCGCCGTGACGTTTACGTTTGCGCACACGGAGCGGATCCGGGGGCTGCGGCTCTACCAGGCGGTCTGGAGCGGGAGCATGTACCACACCCGGGACTTCGCCGTGGAGGTCTCGTCCAACGGGACGGAGTGGACACGGATCGCAACCGGCAGCCTCCCGGACCAGAACGGCGCACACTGCGACGTCGCGTGCGACGCCACAGGCCGCTACCTGCGAGTCGTCGTCCTGACCTCCTACATCGCGTTTCAGACGTGCGGGTTCGCCGAAATCGAAATCGCCGGCGAACGACCTGTTGCGTTCGGCTCCGCGCGCCTGCTCCTGAACGGCGTCGCGCCGACGATCTCTCGGGACTTTGCCGAATCGGCGTTCGCCTTCGCCGGACCGGGCGCGCAAGCTCTGGTTGAGCGCGTTCGCGGCGTGCTCACCGTCAGCCTGATCGGCGGGGAAACCGCATCGCTGGTTCTGCCCGTAGCCGTCGGCGACACGGCCGGCGAAGCGCTGGCGTCCATGGAGGTAACCGAGGGGAGCGGCGTGCGCGCGGTATTCGCCGCCGGCGGCGCCCGGCGATCCCTGGCGCTCGGCCCGAAC
>JABWBA010000113.1 GCA_013360745.1 Chthonomonadales bacterium
GCCTGCGCGAACACCGGGAAGAGGATGGCCGCGAGGATTGCGATGATGGCGATAACGACTAACAGCTCAATGAGCGTGAAGCCGGTCTTACGGTCTTGCCTCATGCTTTCGCCTCCGATAGAGGTTTTGGTGGACTCGAGCTCTCCTCTCGTCGGGATCGTCTCGGTCAACCATTGAATGCAGTAGTATAACACCGCGAACGGACGGAGTCAAGAAAATAGGATCCATGTTTGTAACCATATTGTAAACGGGAGGGTAAGGATTGACTCCAGCGGTCGTAGAAGGAGTTCGCGGTCGGACTGCAGTATCAGCCATACAGGGGGATGAGACTGGATCTGGATGATAGGGCTAAGCGGGGCGCTGCAGTGGCGGTCCTCGTTGTTCTGCTCAGCCTCTCCCTGGCGCCCATGATGATGATGGTCTTGCTATCGTTGAAGACGAATGCGGATATTTTCACGAGCTTCTGGGGTTGGCCGTCCGCACCGAAGTACTCGCATTACGGCCGTGCGGTCCGTGCGCTCTGGCCCTATCTCCTGAATACGACCATCATTCTTGTCATCGTTGTCCCCGGTGTCGTGTGGCTCTCTTCGTTGTCCGGGTATGCCCTGTCCCGCCTCCGTTTCCCCGGGCGCGACTGGATGTTCGGCGCGGTGCTGGCGCTTCTGGTGATCCCGGGCATTTTGACGTTGATACCCACCTACGCTCTGGTGCAGCGCCTCGGCCTCATCGATACACGGTGGGCTCTGATTCTTCCCTATCTCGCTGGCGGACAGATCCTGGGTATCGTACTGACCCGGACCTTCATCGGCGGTTTGCCCGACGAACTCTTCGAGGCGATGCGGTTGGACGGTGCCGATGACCTCGGCATCTATCGCCATCTTGCCCTTCCGCTGACGGTGCCGACGCTCGTGACCGTCGCGATCATGACGACCCTGAGCATCTATAACGACTACATCTGGCCCCTCGTGGCCATCAGCGACAGCGCGCTGCAAACGTTCACGGTCGGCGTCACGCGATTCTCCGGCGAGTTCAACATGGAATACGGTCCAACCCTGGCGGGGTACGTCATCGGGAGTCTGCCGCTGGTTCTCCTGTTCATGTTGGGTATGCGGGCTTTCGTCCGGGGTGTCACCAGCGGCGCTCTTCGTGCGTAGGCCGGGAGGTCGGATCCCTCGTGCCCATCGAGCCTGACCGCGAGCGGCCGTTCACAGCGAAGGTTCTGCACCTTGTCCGTCCGGCAGCCGGTGGGATGCGGCGTCACGTTGCGCTGCTGACCCAGGACCTGCAGCGTCGGGGCGTCGAATGTGCGATCTGCGGCCCTGAGGACATCCGCCTGGATGGGACGAGCGGCGTGCGGTACCATGCCCTTCCGATCACCGCGAGAACGAGCGTCATCGCCGATCTGCGCTCGATCATCGGCCTCAACCGCCTCGCTGGGGCGTATGACCTTGTCCATGCCCACGGGGTCCGATCCCTGTGGATTGCCGGATGGGCATCAAGGCTTCGCAAGATACGGTGGCTGGCCACCCTCCATAACGTGCCCGCGGTCCATGGGCCGCTGCAGAGGGGAGGGATTCGGATGGCGCAGCGGAAGTGCGGCGCGTTCCTTGCGGTCTCCCGGGCCGTTGCAGACGAGGTTGAGCGCCTCTTCCACCCGAGTGCGCCGGTGCTGGTTATTCCGAACGGCGTAGGGATTCCGAGCCCGGTGGATCGAGCCGCAGCACGCCGCGCTGCTGGTATCGCGCCGGATGCGCTCGTCGTCCTTGGCGTCGGACGCCTCGCTAGCGAAAAGGGGTTCGATGTGCTGATCGAAGCGTGTCGGCTGGCCCGCGTTACGCTGCCGGGCCTGATCCTTCGGATCGTTGGAGGAGGCGATCTGGAGAGATCGCTCCGAAGGCTGGCGGAAGCCGCCGGCCTGGACGCCGGGACTATGGTCGGAGCTCTGGACGATGTGGCGTCATGGTACGCTGCCGCTGACCTGGTGGTAGTCCCGTCGCGAACCGAAGGGCAGGGGCTCGTGGCGCTCGAGGCGATGGCGCACGGGCTGCCGGTTGTGGCGAGCCTGGTCGGAGGGTTGCCCGAGGTGGTGCTGGATGGGTTGACGGGTCTCCTCGTGCCGTCCGATCGGCCGACGGATCTGGAGGCGGCGATGCTCCGACTATTGAAGGATGTCGAACTACGAAGGAGTATGGGCGCTGCGGGTCGCGCTCGAGTGCAGAGCGATTACGCTTATGATCGAATGGTCGACCGTATTCACGAGGTCTATCGAACGATGCTCTGATCGATCGGGATCGGACCAGCAAACGAAGACGGCCCGCGCGGCAGACGCTCTGCGGGCCGTTCTCGTTGTTCGGGAGCGACTACGGAACGATCTTGAACGTTCCGTTCGCGGAACCAGCCTCCACCCATGCGTCTCCCGCGAAGGCGGCTGTGAACGAGTAGATGCCGGTCCCGAGGCCGCTGGCTCCCGAGTAGGTGAACCATGCGATACCAGCGCCGTCAGTGGTTGCCGAGCCGACCGCGGTACCCTCGACGCTGAAGTCGATCGTACGGCCTGTCAGCCACTCGTAATCCCCGAGCCTTCGTACATAGGCGCGAAGCGCCGCGGGACTCCCTGCTCGGATGCTTCGTGCGTAGGGCCATATGTAGACCTGCGCCTTGCTAACCGTCAGGGTTGCCGATGCCGATGATCCCGTGTAGCCGCCGGTGCCAGCGAACACGGCGCCGATCGCTCGGACACCGGCACCCACGCCGTCAGCGATGGCGTATGCGTGCAGCGCTCGCCCGGAGGCATTGGTGACTGCGGAGCCAACGACGGTACCTTCGACGGTAAAGTCGACGGTACGCCCGTTCACCGGCTTGTTGCTCGGGTCGGTTAACAGATAGGCTTTGAGAGTGACGCTCCCGCCGATCCGTCCTGTGTGATCGGCCATAGTCATCTGCGTAGCGGAGGCGCTCACTGTCAGAGTCGCCTGGCCCTGAGATCCGTTGAAGGAGGCATCTCCCGCAAAGGTGAACGTCATGGGATAGGCGCCATCAGGACCGGGAACGGTATAGGCTAGCGAAGCGCGCCCGGTGGCGTCGGTCGCAACCTCGCCAAGGTCCGTTCCGTTGACGTTGAAGGCGATGTTCCTGCCTTCGATGGGGGTCAGGCTGTTGAGAGTCATCAGATACGCTCGGAGGTCGATGCCATCGCCTTCGGCGCCCGATCTATTCAGGCCGTAGACACGGGTTTCGCCAGGCGTTACGGTGAGCACACCGGTGCCGCTGGATGGCATGTAGGGAATCGAGCCCGCGAAATCCGCCTGTACCGGATGGTCGCCCAGTGCGTAGCTGACTGGAACGACGAAGCCAGCCGTGGCGACACCGTTCCCGTCGGTGACACCGTCACCCGCTGCGGTACCGTCGACCGAGAAGGAGATCGTTTTGCCGGCGATGGGCTGCTGTGCCGAGTCCTTGAGCGTGGCCGATAGGACCGCGCTGCCATCAATCGGTCCGGTGGCGGGATCGACGGTGACCGAGGAGGATTGCGCCATCGAAACGAAGTCCACGGACAACTGGTGCGGGCCTACGACAACGGTGGAATGGTGCGGTTCGAAGGGATGCCCGGCTTTCACTGGTGTGACCGTATGGGTGCCGGACAGGCAATCTGCGAACGCGTACCTGCCGTCGGCATCGGTCGTCGTAGTCCGATCCGTGGTGCCCCGATAGGCGAGGGATAGGCTCCAGGCGTTGAGAGTCCCGGTGTCGGCGAGTGCGAGGTCCCGCACACGAAGCTTCCAGACGCCCTGAACCGGCTTGCCTGCGAGCGCCGATAACGGCTCGACCGGTGTGGTATCGTCGGGGTAGGTCGTGTAGATATCGTCGCCGGCTCCGCCTGTTCGGTTATGGAGGCGAATGCGGGTGCCGTCCGGATGGATGAGCGAGACCTCGAGATCGCCCTTGTACGGATGGGTGATCTGAACGCCAACGCTAAGCGACTGCACCGTTCCCTGCTCGGTGATCTCGATCGGAGACTCGATACCGGTGGTGTCATTGTCCGGTATCGGAGCGCCTGGCGCGCTCTCTACGTAGAGGGTTTTGTCGGCGGGACTGGTCAGAATGATCTCGGTATCCGGTAGGGGAAGTCCGCCGCGAGTAACCTGCCCGGCGATCGTGAAGCTGTCCAGGGCGAAGTTGGCATCGGTCTTATCCGGCGGCACCAGCACATCGAGAGACCGGGGCGCGAACGCCGAAGAGCCCTGGGAAGCGTCCAGTCTCCAGGTACCCGGTTCCAGAGAGTTCAGAGCGTAGGATCCTGTTGGTCCCGTGGTTGCTGTTGCCGTCAAAGGCGCCTGCGGTGTGATCTTCACCGACCAGGTCTTGAGCACGCCCGCGTCGAGGGGATATCCATCGGCGATCCAGAGCCGCCACGGTCCGCCGAGGGGCTTCCCGATCAGGGCATCGAGACTTTCGGCTGGCGGCGTGAGGGTTGGATAGGTGGTGTTGATGTTGTCCGATGAACCACCCTCTTCGTTATGGAGCAGAACCATCGTACCGTCGGGATGGATGAGGCCGATCTTCAGATGTCCAATACTGGGGTGCTGGATATTGACACTTACCTCAACGGAGCCTACGAGCCCGGAGTTACGCATTACGGCGACGGCCTCGACGCCCGCAGGCGAATCGTCGGGGATCATCAGGTTGGGAGCCGCTGCGAAGGTCGGCGGGGCCAGAACT
>JABWBA010000007.1 GCA_013360745.1 Chthonomonadales bacterium
TCGCCCAGGCGGGCGGGCGGGACCCGTCGCGCCTGGATGAGGCGCTCGATGCGGCGACCCGGGTCGTCGCCGCGCAGCTCAAGGGCGAATGAGAGGGAAGGAAGACCGCACGAGTGATTGAGCTAACCCTCTCCGCCACCGAAGTCGCCATCGAACCGGGCCGCACCGCGCAGCTCGAGGTGACGATCACGAATCTGCAGGAATATGAGGATCATGTGGCGCTCGAGATCGAAGGGATCGACGCCGAGTGGTATGCGTTGCCCGTCCCGGCGGTAACGCTCGCCCCCGGAGGCTCCCGGAGCGCCGGCGTGATCTTCCGCGTCAGCCGCTCCTCGGACGTGGCGGCGGGCGCCTATCCGTTCCTTGTGCGCGTCAAAGGGATGGAGACCGGCGAGGTCGGCGTTCACCAGGCCTCCCTCACGGTCAAATCCTACAGCGCCCTGCAGATGGAGATCGAGCCGAAGCGAGCCACATCGTCGCTCTTCTGTCGCGCGCCGATCTACGACATCCGCATCACCAACCTCGGCAACGCTCCGGAGACGCTGGACATGTCGTGCCAGGACCCGGACGATCATTTCGCCTATGAGTTCGAAACCGACCGGATCGAGCTTCGCCCGGGGGCGACCGTCACCGTCGGCATGAGAACCGAGCCCCGAAGCCGGCCGAGCATCGGCTCGGCCCGTCTCTATCAGTTCAACGTGATGGCCCGCTCCGCGAACGACGCCTACGTGGCCGCGACCGTCCACGGCCAGGTAGAGCAGAAGGCAGCCCTGTCGACGGTCACGGCGAGCGTGATGCTCCTTCTGGCGATCCTGGGCATCGGATGGTGGGCCCTGCGCCCCCGACCGGTGATGGTGCGCTCCTTTACCGCCGATCAGGAACAGGTCGTTGCCGGCAGCCCGGTAACGCTCGCCTGGGACATTGAGAACCTGGGCGATCGGACCTATATCAGCCCGGGGAGCATCGCCGTCCGTACGGCGGTGGGATCGGTGGTGGTCAAACCCGAAACGACCACGGTCTATACCCTGACGGCGCGGGGCGGCGGTCGCAACGCGGTACGGGAGATCACCATCGAGGTGACTCCGAAGCCGCCGCCGCCCAAAGCTCGGATCATCGCGTTCCGAGCCGACCATACCAGGATCCATCCGGGCGATGTGGTCACCCTTTCCTGGCAGGTGACCGGCGCTCGGCAGCTGGTGCTCAACCCGATCGGCGAGCTGAATCCGCGCATGGACCGGAGCCGGCAGGTGATGCCTGAAACGACGACGACCTATGTGTTGAGCGCCGGCGGCGAGGATCAAGACGTCGTCATGAAATCCATCACCGTCGATGTGGTGCCGCCCAATACGTCCGTTGCGGAGATCCTGGGCTTCCGGGCGGATCCTGCGACGATTCAGGCAGGGCAGACGGCAAAACTGAAATGGACCGTGACGAACGCGGCGAGCGTGGAGATCGACAACGGGATCGGCGCACAGCTCAAGGCGTCGGATGGTTTTGACGTTATGCCCGCGACCACGACGGTCTATACCCTGCGAGCTGCCGACAGCAAGGGCAACGTCGTTTCGAAACAGGTGACCGTAACGGTGAACCCGCCCGACCCAACGTCTCTGCCGCCCCAGGCGCCGGGCAGCGTTCCCTGAGAACGCCCTCGGCCTGTGGATCCTGGCGACGCCCGATCCTCGACATCGACAACGTACGCATAATCAGGAAGGAAACCCGATGCGGCCAGTTTGCTTGATCATCCGCGACGGCTGGGGCCACAACCCGGATCCCCGCGGCAACGCCGTCCTTGCCGCCCATACGCCCAACGTCGACCGTTATAAGAGCCTCTACCCGTGGACCCTGCTCCAGTGCTGCGGCGAGGCCGTCGGGCTGCCCGACGGGTTCCAGGGCTCAAGCGAGGTCGGCCATCTCAACATCGGCGCCGGGCGGGTGGTCATCCAGGAGCTCAAGCGCCTCGATGAGGCCCTCACCAGCGGCGAACTGTACCGCCTCCCCCGCTGGGTCGAGCTGATGCGCGGGTGGAAGGCCGGGGCCGGTCGATTGCATCTGCTGGGTTTGCTGCAGGACGAGGGCGTCCACGCCCATCAGGACCATCTGTTCAAGATGATGCGCCGCGCGCGGCAGGAACACCCCGGAGGCGCCATCATCCTGCATCCGTTCCTTGATGGACGAGACACGCCCCCCAGAAGCGCGCTCGAATACGTCGCCATGCTCCGGCCCGTCATGGAGGAGGTCGGCGGCGTCACGATCGGGACGGCCATGGGCCGCTACTACTCGATGGATCGCTCCCGAACGTGGCCGCTCACGGATCGGGCCTACGAGTGCATCGTCGACGCCAAGGGGCGCCGCGAAACCTCTATCGAGGCGGCCATCGAGCGGTCCTACGCCGAAGACCGGACGCCGGACGACAAGGCCATGTTCGACGAATACATCCCGCCCTGCGTCTTCGAGGGTTATGACGGCGTTCGGGACGGCGACTGCGTCTTCCATACCAACTATCGCCAGGACCGGGCGGTTCAGCTCACCATGGCCTTCGTCGACGACGCCTACCCGGGGCAGCGGGCCCGCCGGCCGGGCGTTCTCTACCTCGGCTTCACCCGCTACTACGACGAGCTGGAGCAGTACCTAATGCCGCCCATGAGCGAGGAGGGAGGCATGGACGGCCTCCTGGGCGAGGTGATCTCTCGCGCGGGCCTCCGTCAGCTTCGGATCGCCGAGACCCAGAAGTTCCGCCACGTCACGAGCTTCATGAACGGCAAGGCCACGACGCCCTACGACGGCGAGGATCAGGTGGAGATACCCAGCCGGTTCGACCCCGCCACGTTCGCAAGCCATCCGGAGATGGAGGCGTACAACGTCACCAACGAGCTGCTGCACCGACTGGAGGCGAATCCCTACGCCTTCATTGCGGTCAACTACGCCAACGGCGATATGGTCGGGCATACGGGCGAGTTCGACGCGGCTCGTAAGGCGATCGAAGTGGTCGACGAGTGTCTGGGGCAGATCGTCGAGCGCGTCCTGAGCCTCGACGGCCACGTGTTAATCACAGCGGATCATGGCAACTCCGAACAGATGATCTACTACGATACGGGTCGGGTCCGGACCAGCCATACCCTCTTTCCCGTCGAATGTATCTACGTCGCGCGCGAGGCGCCCACGATGCGGCTGAAGGCCTCCGGCAAGCTCTCGGACATCGCGCCAACGGCGCTGTCGCTGATGGGGCTGTCCCCCTCGCCGCATATGACTGCCGACTGCCTCCTGGAGCCGTGATCCGGACGAAAGCCCGGCCGATCAGCCCCGTTCGGACGTAAAGCGGGGCGGATATGCGTATAGGGACAGAGGAGGACTGAGAGGATGGAGCAGCACGAGCGCGGGTATACCCGCAGGGACCTTGTCGGACGCGCCGCAGGGCTGGCGCTGCCCGCCATCATCCCGGCGCACGTCATCGGGCGACGAGGACGGCCGGGGGCCAATGACCAGATTCGCATCGGCGTGATCGGGACCGGCGGGATGGGCCGCCATCATGTCGCGCCCGACACGGCGGCCATCTGCGATGTGGACGACGGACACCTCGCGGACGCCCGCAAACGGATCACCCGGGGCGAACCGTTCGTAACAAAGGACTTTCGGCGGCTGCTCGATCGTGAGGATATCGACGCGGTGATCATCGCCGCGCCCGACCACTGGCACGCCCTCATGACGGTCATGGCCTGTCAGGCGGGCAAGCATGTGATGAGCGAGAAACCGACCTCGAAGACCATCGCGGAAGGCCGAGCCATGGTCGAGGCCGCGCGCAAGTACCATCGGGTGGTGCAGATCCATGCGCAGGGCCGGTCCAATCCGGTGGCCCACGCCGCCTGCACCTTCGTCCGCAACGGCGGCATCGGCAGGATCCAGCGGGTCGATGTCTGGCACCCCGTCAACTTCACAACGACCAGCTGGGGCGAAGAACAGCCGATCCCGGCCGGGCTCGATTGGGATCTGTGGCTGGGGCCGCTTCGGCGGATGCCCTATCATCCCGAACGGTGCCATTTCAACTTTCGCTGGCTCATGGACTCGGGCGGCGGCTTCATCCGGGACAGAGGGAACCACGCCCTGAGCATCGTGTCGTGGCTGACCAACAACGACGGCTATCGGGGCAGGGTTACCTGCGAGGCTAAGGGCACGCCCCACCTGAGCGGCTTTTTCGATACCCCCGCCACGCTGGACGTCGTCTGGACCTTCGAGAAACCCCGCTGGACCCTCACATGGAGCCAGCCAGGCAAGCCCAACCCCCGCTTCCCGGGTGACTGGGGGGCCACCTATACCGGCGATCGCGACGACCTCGTCGTCCTGGGCGGCGACGGAGGCTGCGACACCGAGGACAAGGCGAAGCGGTTCACCGTCCCATCCGGCGGGATCGAGATCTATAAGAGCCCGGGGCATCGGGAGAACTGGCTGGATTGCATCCGAACCGGCAAGCGGCCGGTCATGGATGTGGAGATCGGCCATCACGTCGTGACGCTATGCAACCTGGGCAACATCGCGTGGCGACTCGGGCGTGCCGTCACGTTCGATCTGCGGCGCGAGAGGTTCGTGGGAGATGAGGAGGCGGATCGCCTGATCGCCGAGCCCTACCGCGCGCCCTGGACGCTGAAGGTATAGGGGGAACCGAGGATGAAGGGAACGATAACCGGTACGGGCCAGCAGATCGTCCGGAACCCGACGGCGGCTTCGCTCATGGCGGATATTCGGAGCGGCGATCGGGCGTTACGCCATCGGGCCATCGTACAGTCCACGCTCATCGGAACGCCGCTGATCGCCGATCTGGGCCGCGCGCTCGGCGGCGACCCTGCCATTGTACGGGCGGCGCAGGAGGCCCTCCGAAGGGTGGTCCATCACGCGGCGCGGCCTCTTGCGGCCTCCGAACGACGTACCGCGTGTCGGGAGCTCCTCAAACTCACCGACCCCGCGCTGCCCCGCGCGGCGCGCGTCGAGGCGTTGAGCCTTCTCGGCTGTGTGGGCAACGCCGATGTCGTGCCCGGCCTTGCAGGGCTTCTGAAGGATCCCGATGTGGCCGAGGAAGCGAGGATGGCCCTGGCGCGGCTGCCGGGTTCTGCAGCGCGGAGGGCCCTGGCCGCGACGCGAACGGGTTTCGCGAACGAGCCAGCCGGCCGCTATCCGGCAGCGAGCTCCCGTTCGTAGTCGGGCCCAGGATCGAGGAGGCCCCGCGCCACTGCATCGACGATCATCGCCCGCGCATAGGCCCACAGCTCAGGGGCGCCGGCCCCGATGATCCGATTGCGCCGGAGCACCCGATCCGCCGTGACGCCGTGCTCCCGCCAGGCGCCGCCCGCGGTTGCGCAGTTGTGCAGCATGGGCTGCAGACGGTCCAGGGCGTTGGCAAAGCGCGATTCCGGCGTACGACGCTCCTCGAACTCGTCCCACAGCTCGCGCAGCGGGCCGCCGGAGTCCGCCGGCAGGAGACCGAAGATCCGATCGGCCGCCGCAGCCTCCCGTTCGTGTTTGCCGACCATCCCGGCCTCGTCATAGCAAAAGGTATCGCCGCAGTCGATCTCGACCAGATCGTGGATCAGAAGCATCGTCACCGCCCGGTGGATGTCGAGGCCGGCGGGTGCGTACTCCTGCAAGGTGATCGCCATCAGGGCAAGATGCCACGAATGCTCCGCGTCGTTCTCGCGGCGGGATTCGTCCGTGAGGAGAGTCTGGCGCAGGACGCTCTTGACCTTATCGATCTCGAGGATGAAGCCGAGCTGAGCCTCGAGTCGCGCGCTCGCCGGGAGGGGTGTCGGGCCAGGATGGGACGGTTCGCAGTTCATTCCGATACGATACCGTACGCAGCACGGATAAGAGGAACGGGCCACCGTGCGGCGAAGGAATCGAACGGCGCGCATGAATACCGAACCGTTGATGTACCACGCCCTGGCCGAGTGGTGGCCGCTCCTTTCGGCGCCCGACGAATACGCCGATGAGGCGCAGATGATCGCGAACGCCGCCCGATCCTGCGCCCGGCGGAACGTGGAGACGATGCTCGAGCTGGGCTCTGGAGGGGGCAACACAGCCTCGCATCTGAAGGGGCGCTTCGCGATTACCCTCGTCGACCGCTCAAGCGCCATGCTCGACGTGAGCCGCCGGCTCAACCCGGAATGCGACCATTATGAAGGAGACATGCGCAGCGTCCGCCTGGGGCGAACCTACGACGCCGTGCTGATCCACGACGCCGTGGGTTATATGGTCTGCCTTGGCGACCTCCGCGCCGCGCTGGAGACCGCCCATGCCCATTGCGCGCCGGGCGGCTGCGGCATCTTCGTGCCCGATCATACGCGGGAAAACTTCCGTGACGGGACCGAGCACGGCGGGCGCGACGACGCGGGTCGAGCGCTCCGGTACCTCGCCTGGACTCACCCTCCCGACGCAGCAGAGACGACCTACACCACCGATTTCGCCCTCATGCTTCGTGACGCCTCCGGCCTGAGGACGGTTCAGGAAACGCATCGATTCGGGCTCTTCGGCGAGGGCGAATGGCTGACGCTGATGCAGGAGGTCGGCTTCGTCCCGCACGTGCGAACCGAGGCGGGAATGCCCTTCCACCATGGCCCGCGCCGCATCTTTATCGGCGTACGCCCCGAGGAGTAACCCCCCCGATGACAAACCCTTCGTCCACGACCATCCTTCGCCGCGCCTTCGAGCTCAAGACCGCGGCGCCGAGCTTCAACATCCCGTATCTGCCGATGATGGCGCCTGTGGTGCGCGCGCTCCAGGACACCGGGGCGTTCGGATTCATAGCGGTGGCCCGCCTCGAATGGGAGAAGTTCGAAGCCGGCAGCCTTGAGGCCGTCCGGGAGGAATATGAACGGGTCAAGGATGAGCGCTGCACCCGGCTGCACCTCGACCATACGCCGGTGGTGGACGAGGACGGGCTGCAGGTGGACTATCGGGCCATCATCGAGCGCGCCCTGAAGCTCGGGTACGACTCGGTGATGGTCGACGGATCCCGCCTCCCCTTCGAAGCCAACGTTCAGGCCACCCGCGAGGTTGTCGAACTCGCCCATGCGGCTGGCGTGCCCGCCGAGGCCGAACTCGGAGCCGTCCTCGGCCATGAACCGGGGCCGCTGCCCGACTACGACGAGCTCTTCGCCAGCGGCAGGGGCTTCACGGACGTGGACGAAGCCCGCCGGTTCGTCGCGCAGACCGGTGCGGACTGGCTGTCGGTCGCCGTCGGCAACATCCATGGGGCCATTTCGGGCGCGGCCAAAAGCGCGCATAAGCCGGCGGCGCGACTGAGCATCGACCGCCTCGCGGCGCTCGCTTCGGCGACGGGCGTCCCGCTGGTGCTGCACGGAGGGAGCGGAATCCCCCGCGAGAGCCTGCTGGCGGGTGTGGGCGCCGGGATCGCCAAGGTGAACGTCGGGACGACCCTCCGGCAAGCGTACGAGGGCTCGGCCTCTCTCGGGATCGAAGCGGCGCAGCGGAAGGTGTATCTGGCGACGGTATCCGTCATAATGGACGAACTTCAGATCGAGGGGTCGGCGAACCGGCTCCTCGACAACGGTCACAGCGAAGGAGGATCGGCTCATGTCGGGGGATAAGACGACGTTCGCGCTATTCTTCGGGAATCGAGGGTTCTTCCCGGCGTCGCTCATCGCGGGAGCGCGTCAGGAGCTAGCCGCCGCGTTGAAGTCGATGGGGCATGATGTCCTGATGCTCGATGCCGCAGCGACGCGCCACGGGGCCGTGGAGACGCCGGCCGAAGGGGCGATCTACGCGGACTTCCTCCGCCAGAACCGGGGCAAGTTCGGCGGCGTCATCCTGTGTCTGCCGAACTTCGGCGATGAGACCGGAGCGGTCGCGGCGCTCAAGGATGCGGGGGTTCCGATCCTCATCCAGGCGTATCCCGATGAGCTCAACCGTATGGGACCCGCGGAACGGCGCGACGCCTTTTGCGGCAAGTTCAGCATCATGGATGTCTTCGTCCAGTACGGCGTGCCGTTCACCGCGCTCAAGCCCCACACCGCCCACCCTGCCGAACCGCCCTTTGCCGAGAACGTCGACTACTTCGACCGGCTCTGCAGGGTCGTCAACGGCGTACGGGGCATGACCGTCGGGGCGATCGGCGCGCGTACGACGCCGTTCAAGACGGTCCGGATCGACGAGCTGACCCTGCAGCGGCACGGCATCACGGTCGAGACGGTCGACATGGCCGACATCATCGCCCGCGTACACGCCCTCGCTGAGGACGACCCGGACGTGACGCGCAAGGCGGCGACGCTCCGGGGCCACACGACCTGGGGCGAGACGCCGCCCAAAGCGTTCCAGACCATCGCGCGGCTCGGCGTCGTTCTGGATCGTGTCATCGACGAGTTCGGCCTGGATGCTATGGCGATCCGCTGCTGGCTCGAGCTTCAGCAGCAGCTCGGGATCTCGCCGTGCGTCCTCCTCAGCGAGCTGAACGACCGGCGCATCGCCGCCGCCTGTGAGGTGGACGTGGGCAGCGCCGTGGCCATGCATGCGCTGGGGCTGGCCTCGGGAGGAGCCGCCACCTGCCTCGACTGGAACAATAACTACGGCGATGATGTGGAGGAGTGCATCCTGTTCCATTGCGGGCCGGTGCCCCAAAGCCTGATGGTCGGGCCGGGCGTCGTCACCGACCACTCTATCTTGATGAACGCGACCGGCCCGGGGTGCGGCTGGGGCTGCAATCAGGGCCGCATCCGCCCGATGCCGGTCACGGTCGCGGGCTTGATCACGGAAGCCGGCCGCATTCGGATGTACGTCGGCGAGGGCAAGATGACCGACGACGAGATACCCTCCGAGTTCTTCGGGTGCGCCGGCGTGTTCGAAAAGACCAACCTTCAGGAGGCGCTGCTGACGATCGGGAAGCAGGGACACCGGCACCATGTCAGCCTGGCGGAGGGCCATGTCGCCGCGCCAATGACGGAGGCCCTGCAGGGGTACCTTGGCTTCGAGGTGACGACGATCTAGCGACTCAGCCCGTGTTGCGCATCCCCGCGGCGATGCCGTTGATGCTCAACTGGAGGGCCGCGTCCGTCTCGTGACGATCGGGTGAGTCGGCTGGAGCGTTGCGATGACGTCGCAGCAGCTCCACCTGCAGGTAGTTCAGAGGATCGATATAGGGTGCGCGGAGCCGGAGTGAGCGCTGGAGATCGGGCTGCCGATCCAGCAGTTCGCGGCTGTCCGTGATGCTCAACACAGCCTCCACGGTTCTGTTGTACTCATCCGTCAGGAGCGGGAACACGGCCGCGCGGATCACCCTATCCCGCACGAGGCTCGCGTAGCGTCGGGCGATACCGATATCGCTCTTGGCGAGCGCGACCTCGGCGTTGTCGATCACCGAGGCGAAGAATGGCCATTCGGCGTAGAGCTGCCGGAGCTCGGCGAGGCGGGCCGACGACCCGGCGGCATAGGTCATGATGCCCGTGCCCAGCCCGAGCCAGCCGGGGATCAACATGCGGCACTGGGTCCAGGCGAAGACCCAGGGGATGGCCCGCAGGCCGCCGATGCCCCGAAGCTCGCCCCGCGAGGCAGGCCGCGACCCGATGTTGTGGCGGCTGAGTGCGTCGATGGGGGTCGCCTCTCGGAAGAAGGTCTCGAACGCCGGCAGATCGTAGACGACCGCCCTGTAGTGGTGAAAGGCGTAGTCCGCGATCTGGCCCATGGCCTCCCGCCCGATGGCGGGCGGTTCCGCGGTGCGCTGGCCGCTCCGGTCGGCCTCGACCATGATGATCGCGTGTAGGACCTGTTCCAGATATCGGAGGGCGATGGCGGGCTCGGAGAACTTATAGTAGAGGACTTCGCCCTGCTCGGTGATCTTCATATCCCCGTTGACGGTTCCCGGCGGCTGGGCAAGGATCGCCTGATGGGTCGGCCCGCCGCCCCGCCCGATCGAACCGCCCCTGCCGTGGAAGAAGCGCAGGCGCACGCCCCGGCGACGCGCCACGGCGGCGAGATCCTCCTGAGCCCGATACAGCCACCAGCTGCTGGTCAAATAGCCGCCGTCCTTGTTGCTGTCGGAGTAGCCGAGCATGACCTCCTGCACCATACCACGGGCCTGAAGATGGCGCCGATAGTCCTCGGATGCGAAGAGACCGTCCAGCGTGTCGGGGGCCGATCGGAGGGCGTCGATGCTTTCGAAGAGAGGCACGAGGTCCATCGCGCCCTCCAGGCCGCCGGCCGCATCCATGAGCCGGAGGACGTCGAGCACGTCCTGGGGTCTCGAGGTCATGCTGACGATATAGGTCGGGACGGCCCTGGGGCCATAGCGATGATGGGCCTCGCGCACCACGTTGAAGGTCTCCCGCACCTCGGCGAGGTCGGGGCAGTCGGCGACGGCGAGCGCCTCACGGGTCCCTGCGCTCGGCTCGCCGCCGGACGAATCGAGAACGGCGCGATGACAGGCCGCGTCCTGACGGATCTCCAGAGGCGCGAAGTAGAAGCCGAACAGTTCGGCCTGGCGCCGCAGGAGGCCGATCTCGCCATCGGCCGCGGAGATCGTCTGCGCTCCCGGCCCCGAACTGAGGCTGGACACGATATCGTCGAGATCGGCGATGAACTCCTCGGCGCGTTCGTAGGCGTCTTCGCCGGCCTCCTGGGTGTGGCGGAGCCGATGCGCCATGTACGTGAGTTTCTCCCGATAGGGTTCGGAGTCCCGCCGCCGTCCGTCGAAGGCTTTGCAGCGGATCCGATCGCGGGTCAGCGAGGCGCGCAGGCCCGGGGTGATCTCCGCGAAGGTGAGGGACTGGCTCATGAACGGGATGATGGCGCGGACCGCGGCTTCATAGCGAGCGAGGACCTTCTGCTGATGCAGCTGGAGTGTCCGGCGGGTGACGTCGGCCGTGACGAAGGGGTTGCCGTCCCGATCGCCCCCCCGCCAGGAGTGGAGGTGGACGAGCGGCAGGGTCGGTGTCGTATCTGGATAGTACCGCCTCAGCGCCCGGCGCGTGTTCTCGAGCAATACGGGGAGGGCATCGAACAGCACCGTCTCGAGGAAGTACAGGCCCTGCGACACCTCGTCCATCACCGTGGGCTGGATCGTCCGAACCATGTCGGTCTGACAGAGGATGGTCACCCGGCGGCGCAGGTCCTCGATGGTTGCCGCCCGCTCGCCGATGAGCAGATCGGGGCGTTCCAGGGTTTCGAGAGTGCGGGAGATGGCCGTCATCCCTTCCAGCACCGTGCGCCGGCGGGCTTCGGTGGGATGGGCGGTGAAGACGAGGGTGACGCGCAGCCGCTCCAGCAGGCGCGCCACCTCCTCACCGGTCCAGCCTCGCACCTTCAGCGAGCCGATGGCCGACGCGACCGTGTCGGGCAGCGGGTGGTCGCCGATCAGGCGCTGGTGCTCTCTCGTACTGCGGACGATCTCCCGCTGCTCGGCGCAGTTGACGAGCTGGAACCACAGCGTGAACGCCCGGAGGATGTCCCAGATCTCCCGGGCGCCGAGGGAGGCGCTGCGGCGGGCGAGATCGTCGGCGGCTGCGGGATCGGTCCGGGCGGATCGAGCCTTCTGGCGGATGTCTTCGATGAGCTCAAACGCCTCTTCGCCGTGGAGCTCCGAGATGGCCTGTCCCAGCGTCTCGCCGAGCAGACGGACGTTCTGGCTGATGGGCGAGCGGTGCGAGATCGTGGGCAACAGCGCCGACATGGACTACCTCCCGGGCGGCCGCTTCGAGCGGACCGATTCCTATTCTAGACTGGTTCTACACGCTTGCCCGAGGCGGCCCGACGCGCGGCGGGACGGTCGAGCAGATCGAGCACGACGGCGGCGATGGCGGCTCGGTCGCCGTCGATCCCCTTCCCCTCCTGACCTCCCGTTGCAGGGCTCGGGAAGACCCGGTTGGTGAGGAACAGGATATAGCCGCCGGTCGGCGGATCGAGCCACATCCACGTGCCCGTGTAGCCCGTATGACCGATGGTGCACCGGGCGGGGTCCGCGGTCGTCGGGCGGCCGTACGGGGGTCCCTGATAGACGGCCCATCCGATGCTGCGGAGAGGACGAACGCCTTCGGGCGTCTGGACCGAGGTCATGAGCCGTACGCTGTCCTCCTGCAGCGTACGCCGACCCCGGCGCACCCCATCGCCCAGGATCATCTCGGCGTAGCGGGCCAGATCCCCCGCCGTGGAGAACAGGCCGGCGTTGCCCGGGCAGAGCGTTTCGGAGCCGTGATAGGCGGCCAGCGGGTCGTGCACCTTGCCCCGCACCGGTGCGCCATCGGGGCCGCGGGCGGTGGGGGCGCATCGCCCGATCCGCTGCCCCCTGGGGCGATAGGTCGTGGCGGCCATCCCGAGCGGCTGCCAGAAGCGACGCTTCAGAAGCTCCTCCAGCGGCTCGCCGGACACCTTCTGAATGAGGGCTGCCGCCGATTGGAGGTTCAGGCAGCTGTAGACCATCTTCGTCCGGGATCGATAGGACAGCCGGAGGCCGGCGTAGTGACGGTAGAGCGCTTCGGCGTGGGTCTCCTCCGACCGACGCTTCTTCTCTACAACGGACCAGGTCTCGTAGGCCTTTAGGCCGGAGACATGGGTCAGAAGGTCCCGAAGCGTGACGTCTCCCTTCCCGTTGAGGGCGAACTCGGGCCAGTATCTGGCCACCGGTGCGTCGAGCGCGAGGACCCCGTCTTCCACGAGGGCCAGCGCAGCCGGCGTCCCCGCGACGACCTTGGTGCAGGAGGCGAGGTCGAAGAGGGTGTCCATCCGCATGGGCGGACTGTCCGGCTCGTAGGTATGTCGGCCGTAGGCCTTTGCGTGGAGCGCTCGCCCCTTGCGGCCGACGTATAGGACGGCTCCCGGGAAGCGCTGTTCGGCAATGCCCTTCTCTACGATCGTGTCCAGCACGCTTATCTCGTTCCTTTCCAGCGCGTCTGCGCCAAGGGCCGCCGCCGCCAATCCGCCGAGGATCACCTCGCGGCGGGTCCATCGGGGCCCGCTCATCGCCGCTCCGCAGGCTGGTCGTCGTCGTCCGACTCCGGCGCCGTCGCGGGCCGAACCAGCCGTGAGCCCTCGTCATGCGGGGGGTTCAGCGGCTTGACCAGTCGGACGGCCGAGATCGGTATCAGGAGCGCCTCCTCCCGGGGCTTATCCGGATTCTTGACGAGCTCCAGCCACTGGTCGACCACGTCCCGCAGGATCCCCCTGTCGGGGTTCGAGTAGTACGAGGAGTAGTGCACCTCGACCATCCAGCCGATATGCCGCTCGATCGGATTCTGCATCGCGGAACTCCTTCCAGCCGCGCCCTGCCCCCGGGTGGGGCGCCGGACCTCGGGGCTTTTCGACCGTATCGCGCCCCCGGGCAGGGATTTCCATCCATGTCAGCGTACATCGTACCATGGACGATCCGACGTATGGACGCCCGGGCGAGGAGGCGATGGAGAGAACGATGGAGCGGAACTTCGGCAGCGACACGCTGGCGCAGGTGGCGCTGGTGGTCCGGGATATCGAGGCCTCGGCGCGACGGTGGGCCGATGTCCTGGGCGTAGCCGTGCCCGAGATCATCACCACGGGCCCCGGGCTGGAGGCGGCTCAGACCTATCGAGGTTTGCCATCCAACGCCCGGGCCAGGCTGGCGTTCTTCAGCCTGGGGCCTGTGCAGCTCGAGCTGCTGGAGCCCGTGGGCGACGAGAGCGTCTGGAAGGATGTGCTGGATCGTAACGGCGAGGGCTTCCACCATATCGGCTTCTGGGTGGAGGGGATGCAGCGCAGCGTCGACTTTCTCCGAGAGAAGGGGATCCCGATGGTGCAGCGGGGCGACATGGGCGAGGGGCAGTACGCCTATTTCGACGCCCAGGAGTCGCTGGGCGTGACGCTGGAGCTGCTGGAGAGGAGGCGCGAGGCGCGCGCCGAACCCTGAGGATGTCATGCCGATCCGATGCACAACGATCGAAGGCCCAGCTCTCGCCGCCGCCGGGAGGCCGTACGACCCGGCCGGGAGCATCCTGTGGAGCCTTCTCAAACGGCTGGCGATGGTAGCGCTGGTCGTCGGAGTCGTGGGGTTGGCGCCATGGGGCGGGATCCTGGGGCCGGTTCGGCTGAAACACGCCCTGATGACCCTGCTGACCGTCGCGGGCATCGGCAAAACGCTCTACGATACGCTCTACTACGACCGTTTTCGCCTGTGATCTCCGCCCTGTCCGATCGGAAGAAAGGAGGGCCTGCTTGGCCCCAAACGCAGCTCGTCCCCTGACATTGCGCTCCCTCTTCACCTCGAAAGCCCTTGCCGATCAGACGATCCGCGACCCCAGATGGCTCGAAGACGGGCGCCGGCTGGCCTATCTGGACCATTACCCGGGGACGCGATCCACCACGGTCTGGGTCTACGATGCGCGCGACGCCTCACGGCAACCCCTGTTCGATCCCCGAACGATCCGACATACGGGCAAGCCCGTTGCGATCCACAGCGCCAACCTGACAGCGGACGGCTCTCGACTCGTGCTGACGACATCGGCCCCGGCGCGATTCACCCCCTGCGGCGACGTTCTGATCTACGATATCCCGAGCCGCCGCCTGAGCTGCGTCGCGGCGTCATCCGACGAGCAGTACCACCCGGAGCTCTCGCCCGACGGATCGGAGCTGGGACTCGTGCGTGGGAACAATCTTGTCGTGATCAACACCGTCGACGGCCAGGAGCGGACGTTGACCCACGACGGGTCCGCGACGCTCTATAACGGCCGGTGCGGGTGGGTCTATGAGGAGGAGCTGGGCCTCGCGAAGGCATGGGCATGGTCGCCGGACGGCTCACGGATCGCCTTCCTTCAGCAGGACGAATCGGCGGTGCCGGAGGTCCTCCTGCCCCGGTACAGCGCTCCCCATGCGGACCCGAGAGTGACCCGCTACCCGAAGGCGGGCGACCCGAATCCGACCGTTCGGCCGGGCATCATCGATCTCGCCGACGGCCGGATCCAGTGGATCTCCCTGGACGGCATCCTGGAGCCCGGGACGGAGCGCTACATCGCTCATCTCCAGTGGACCCCATCGGGCGACGAGGTCCTGCTGCAGATCTTGCCGCGACTCCAGAACCGCCTGATCCTCGCGGCGGTTCGGCCGGAGGACGGAGCCCTCCGCACGATCCTCGAGGAGACCGACGAGGCATGGGTCGACCCACCGGGCCGCCTCCATTTCGCGGGCTCATCGGGCCGATTCCTCTGGCCGTCGGACCGGGACGGACGGACGCATCTCTACCTCTACGATCTGAGCGGAGCCTGCCTGCGACCGATCACCTCGGGACCGTGGGACGTGGCCGGCATCGTCCGGGTTACCCCCGCGCCGGAACGCGTATGGTTCACCGCGGCCCGGCCATCTCCGGCGGATCGGAGCCTCTGGCGCGCGCCGCTGGAGAGCGGAGAGCCGGAGGCCGTGTGCTCCGGCAGCGGCGTTCACACGCCCCTCCTTTCGCCCGATGGAGCGCACGTGCTGGATACGCACTCCACTCTGAATCGACCGCCGAAGACGACGCTGCTGACCGGCGATGGTCGGCCCGTCGACACCCTTATCGAAACGCCGTCGGAACCGTTCCGGCGCTGCGGGGCGCCCATCGGCGATGATGCCGGGGGATGGGAGCTCCTCACCTTCGCGACGCCGGACGGTGAGGAGCTCTGCGCGCGGATGCTCAAACCCCGCGACTTCGATCCGACCCGCCGTTATCCGGCCTTGATGTACACCTACGGCGGCCCGGGATCCCAGGTCGTCCTGGACAGCTGGGGCGGCCGGGGCGGTCTCTGGCACCGGTGGCTGGCCGATCGGGGCTGCCTGATCTTCTGCTGCGACAACCGAGGCACGGGCTCACGCGGGCGCGCCTTCAAGAAGGCGACCTACCTGCGCCTGGGACAGCGGGAGATCGAGGATCAGATCGCGGGCGCACGCTACCTCGGCGCGCTCCCCTTCGTCGACCCGCGACGGATCGGGATCTGGGGCTGGAGCTACGGCGGCTACATGGCCTCGCTGGCCATCCTGCTGGGGGCCGACGTCTTCCGGGCGGCCGTCGCGGTGGCGCCCGTCACCGACTGGCGACTCTACGATACGATCTACACCGAGCGTTTCATGCGTCGGCCGGACGATAACCCGGAGGGCTATCGGGAGGGCTCACCGGTCCATCACGCCGCGAAGCTTCGGGGCCGGTTCCTGCTGATCCATGGAACGATGGACGACAACGTCCATTTCCAGAACGGGGCCCGCCTGGCCTCGGCGCTGCAGGATGCGGGCAGGCAGTTCGAGACGATGTTCTACCCCGACCGGCATCATGGCATCGAGGGGCGGACGCTGCATCTCTATACGGCGATGACCCGCTTTCTACGTCGGTCCCTTCGCTTCTAGGGCTCGATCAGCGATTGAAGTGCTTGATCCAGTAGAGCCCCGTGCCGGGAATGCCGAAGGAGATGTAACGTCGTCCGTCGGGGGACACTCCGAAACGGAACAGCCTCCCGCCGAGCCGCCAGCCGAGCCCCTTCCGAGTGACGGTCATCCGGAAGGGGCCTCTGCCGAAGGTCTTGCGGAACCGGAGCATGAGCCTGCTCGCGCGCTACGCCATCGCCTGAGCGAGGTCGGCGATCAGGTCGTCGATATGCTCGATGCCGACGCTGATGCGGATCATCTCCTCGGTGATGCCGACGGCGCGACGAACCTCCTCGGGCATCGAGGCATGGGTCATCGCAAAGGGATGCTCGATGAGGGATTCGACCCCGCCGAGGGACTCCGCGAGGGTGTGCAGTCGGACCCGGTTGAGCAGTCGTACGGCCGCCTCCCCGCTCTTCATCCGGAACGAAAAGGTGCCGCCGACGCCCCGCATCTGCCGCTGGGCGAGCTGATGCTGCGGGTGTTCCGGGAGGCCGGGATGGAGGACCTGGGCTACCTGGGGCTGCTCTCGGAGCCAGTGGGCCATGGCGAGGGCGTTGGCGTTATGCGCCTCCACCCGCAGCGGGAGGGTCTTGATGCCCCGGAGGACGAGGAAGGAGTCGAACGGGGACAGCGCAGTGCCGGTGGCGTTCTGCAGGAACTTGAGCCGCTCCGCTATGGCGTCGTCGCGTACGATGAGGGCGCCCGCGATGACGTCGGAGTGGCCGTTGATGTACTTGGTCATCGAGTGGAGCGAGATATCGATGCCCAGATCCAGCGGACGCTGGTTGCAGGGAGAGGCGAAGGTGTTGTCGGTGATCGTCCGGACGCCGCGCGCGCGGGCGATGTCGGCGATGGCTTCGAGGTCCTGCAGGTTCATCAGCGGGTTCGTGGGCGTTTCGGTCCAGAGCAGGCGGGTGTTGGGCCGGATGGCGGCCTGGAGGGCGTCGAGATCGCGCATATTTACGAAATCGACGCCGACGCCGAGGTTGGCGGTAACGCCGGTCAGATAGCGATAGGTGCCCCCGTACAGATCGTCGTGCACCAGCACGTGATCGCCGCTCTCCAGAAGCGCCAGGGCGACGGACACCGCCGCCATGCCCGATGCGAAGCTGAAGGCATGAGCGCCGCCTTCGAGGGCCGCGAGGCACTCCTCGAGGGCCTTGCGAGTCGGGTTGCCGCTCCGGGTGTAATCGAACTCGCCCGGCTGGCCGACGGCCTTGAAGGCGAAGGTCGAGGTCTGGTAGATCGGCGGCATCACCGCGCCGTGGGCGGGATCCGGCGGCTGGCCGGCATGGATCGCTAGTGTCTCAAGATGCATCGCAAGCTCCCCCGTTGACGATGGGCGATTGTACCCTGTCTCGCGGGCGGGCCTATTGGGCGACGGTCGTCGTCACATGGGGCAGATGGCCCATGAGGCTATCCCTGAGTCCCCGCACGTAGGGCTTCTGGAGCTCGACGTCGCGGAGGTGGTACATGGGGATCCAGGGCGCGTCGTCGACCGCCAGCCGCTCGGCCTTCGCATAGAGCGCCAACCGCCGCTTCGGGTCGGACTCGACATCGGCGGCGTCGCATAGCCGATCGAACTCCGGATTGGAATAGCCGATGGTATTCTCGGGCGACACGGTGCGGAGCATGAGCGATAGGAAGTTCTGGGGATCGAGGTAGTCGGCGGCCCACCGGAGGTGATAGCAGGGCATCGTGCCGTTGGTGCGCTGGGTCAGGAACTGCGCCCACTCGACCTGCTGGATGTCGCATTCGATGCCGAGGTTGCGCTGGAGGTCGCTGCGGAGCGCTACCACCGCATCTTCGATGTATTTATAGCCCTGTCGGAAGCTGATCGTCAGCCGGGGGAAACCCTTGCCGTCCGGGTAGCCCGCTGCGGCGAGCAGGGCTCGTGCGCGCGCAGGATCGTAGGGGAGCCCGCGAAAGGCCGGATTGTAGCCCGGGACTCCGGGGGGCAGGATGCCGGCGGCGCGTGCCGCCGTCCCCTTGAGGGCGAGGCGCAGGATGGCGTCCTTGTCGATCGCGCACGCGAAGGCCTGCCGGACCCGTTTATCCTTGAACGGCGGGAAGGCGGCCTGGTTCAGAGCGAGGTACCAGATGTTGGCGCGGGCGAACTCCCGAATCTGGCCCTTCAGAACCGGATCGGCCTGGATCCGGCTGAGATCGGCCCGCTGCAGGTCGGTGATGTCGGCGCCCCCGCTCTCGTAGCGGGTCTGGCGGCTGGTCGAGTCCGGGAGGATCGGGCGCTCCAGCCCGTCCAGGACCGGCCTGCCGCCGTGATAGTCGGGGTTCGCAGCCAGCAAAACGCTGTAGCCCGGCCGATATTGGGCGAGGGCGAAGGGACCGGAGCCGACGGTGTTCGTTTCGTCCAGCAAGCCTTTCTTCTTCTCGACGGCCTCGCGGCAGACCACATAGGCGGTGGGATAGGTCAGCTTGCCGAGAAAGTAGGGCTTCCGCCGGTCGATCGTGATCGTCAGGGTCCGAGCGTCGGGGGCTGCCAACCCCCGTACCGTCGTCGCCTTGCCGTCGGCGACGTCCCGCGCGCCGACGATATCGTTGAGGTAGTTCATGGCCGTGGCCGACCTGGTCGCGGGCAGAAGGGCGCGGGTCATGGAATAGACGAAGTCGGCGGCGGTGACCTCTCTGGGATAGGGCTTGTGGAAACGGACACCCCGTTTGAGATGGAAGGTATAGACCGTTCCGTCCGGGCTGACCTCCCAGCGCTCCGCGATGTTCGGCACGATCTCGTTCTCCACGCTCCACTGCACCAGCCCTTCGTACACCTGCATCAGTAGGTCGATCGTATCGCCGTCCTCGACCGTCGCGGGGTCCAGGGTGGTAGGCCGGGATTGGAGGGCGTATCGGAGGACGTTTTTGCCGGAGACTCGGTAGGGTCGGGAGGCTTCCTTCCGTCCGCAGCCGGCCAGGATCGGGGCCGCCATGGCCAGCACGGAGAGGGCAATCAACGGACGTATGTGCACGACAGACCTCCTGAGGGCGCTTGAGTAGGTGGAGTCATACCCGAAACGGATGCTTGCAGGTGCGGCGGCGCCGTCGACGATCCGGCTCCATATATGAGACCGCTATGCCCTTGACAAATACGGATCCGTACGATATATTGCACAATGCTAAACAGTCGTTTGATGCTACATTGCTGACTAAGGGTATTTGGAGATCGTCATCATAATGCGCAACATCGCAGCAGTCGTTGGTCTGGCCGTTCTATCCATCTCTGTACAAGCACAGTACACGAGCGCGTTCAACAGCAATAACGAGAGCTGGCGTATGACCGGGCTGAGCCAGCCGTTTACAGCTCTCTCCGGCCCTGCGTATCCTGGATCGATCTATTCAGCGCCTTTCCTTGGCGGGATCGGCAATCCTCCAGGCTCCATTGGCGATGATGAAGCCCCGGGAGCCCTCTATGAGTATTTCCTGACGCCTTCAGCCTGGAATGGCAATCGCAGCTCGCTCGCCGGCGGCACGATCCAGTGGGACTATCTGTATACAGGAGTCTGGGATAACGCGTGGGGCGATATCGCCATCCGGGACACGCTCAACAACCGGTGGATCGTCGCCGATGTGACGGCGGTGTCTCCGACTGCGGGTGTCTGGAATACCCTTTCGGTCAACATGGACACCTCTTCGCCGTGGAGGATCGGATCCATGGCCGGGGCTCTGGCCACGAACGGCGATATTATGGCAGCGCTGACGAACATGGGCGGGGTATTCGTCCGAGCAGAAGTGCGATTCGGTTCCGAGACGCGCCGAATGGACAACTTCCAGTGGAGAGGACCGGTCATTCCAGAAGCCGGAACCATGGCGTCCTTCGGGAGCTTCCTCGCCACTGGCCTCTTCTGGCTCCGACGCAGGATCAAGGCGTAGCGTCAGCCTCCATCGTCGCCATGATGTACGGAGGGCTCCCCGTTCCATCGGGGGGCCCTTCTTACGTTCGACGACGCGGCGTCCCGTCCGACCAGTACGGCGCCCATGCTGGCATGGTCCGGAGAGCGTAGGGCTCGGGCCGTGTGTTATACTTCTGAATCAGGCGATAGCCCACGTATGAGGAGGCGGACCTTGACACGATATGCCGGCGGCTTGTGCGCGTTGCTGGCGTTTGCCGCGATCACAGGCGGGTGCGGCGGTACGAAGACAGCGGCAAAGGTGAACCAGGATACGATCACCGAGGAGGCGTTCCTGGCGCGTCTGGCGGATGTCGACGCGATGGAGCTGACGAACTCGGCCCGCTCGAATGGACCGGCGAAGGCCGGTGAGTTCGCGATGCGCGCGCTGATCACCGAGAAGCTCATCCTGCAGCTGGCCGCATCGAAAGGCGCGAGTCCGACCAAAGAGCAGGTGAAGGACTTTCGCGCCTTCGCCCGACGATATCCGCAGGCCGTAGGCGCCAATCCCTACAGGACCGAAGAGGGAGCGATCCGCGACGCCGAACTGCAGGTGGCCATGCGCAACCTCATGGCCAAGCCCCTCAAGATCACCGACGCCGAGATCAACGAGGAATACGATCGGTTGAAGTCCGAGCTCGTGGAACCCCGCCAGTACCGCCTCCGCATCGTCGAGACGGCCGATAAGGCCAAAGCTGAGGCGGCCGCGGACAAGCTCAAGAAGGGCATCTCCTTCGAGACCGTGGCCCTGACCGACTCCGACGACCCATCTCTCCGTGCGCGGAGCGGCGATACGGGTCTGCTGCCCGAGCCCGCCATGCCGGCCGCCATGAAGGCCGCCCTCGCAGGCCTCAAGCCCGGGGAATATACCAAGGCGCCGATCCGGGTCGATGCGCCCGTCGGCCAGGGACAGCCGGCAGGCGCTCCGGTTCACTGGTTCCTCGCTCAGCTAGTCGAGATCAAAGAGGCACGTAAGATCCCCCTGAAGGATGTTCGATATGATATCGAGGGCCGGGCGATCGCGCGCAAAGATCCGTCCGCGGGCCAGAGGGTGATGGCCCTTCTTCGCGACTATATCAAGAACGCGAAGATCGAAGTCAGCATGAAGGGCTACGAGGATGTCGCGAAGGCCGTCAAGGATAGCGCGGCCGCTCCCGTAGCCGCCGCGCCTCCGCAACCCGGCGGAACCGCGCCTGCCCCTCCGGGAGGTCAAGCGCCCCCGCCCGCTCCGGAGCCGGGCCACGAAGGGCACGACCATTAGACCCTGCTTACGGGCGCGGATTCGGATAGCGGCATGATCAGCATCACAGGCCTGGGGCCCGGACGAGCCCCGGGCCTTTCCCTTGGAGCCCACGATCTGCTCCGGTCCGGACGGCGCGTCATCCTGCGGACCGAGCGCCATCCCGTCGTGCAGGACCTGCGAGGCTGGGGCGTGCGCTTCGAGACCTGCGACGATCTCTACGAATCGGGCGATTCGTTCGACGAGGTTTACGACCGAATCGCGGGCCGCGTCCTCGAGGCCGCAGTCGGCGGCGACGTCGTGTTCGGAGTGCCCGGCCACCCTTCGATCGGCGAGGCGGTGGTTCGGCTGATCCTGGAGCGCGCGGCAGCCGCCTTGATCGACGCCGAGCTCGTCGGCTCGGCCAGTTTCATGGAAGACGCGCTCGGCGCCGCCGGCGGTTCCCTGGAGAGCGCCCTGCTGATCGTCGATGCGCTGAGCATCGAGACGGTCCCTCTGCCGGGCGATCTCCCTCTCCTCGTCTTTCAGGTCTACGATCGGGCCGCCGCTGCAAGGGTCAAGCTGGCGCTCATCGATGCCCGTTCCCCGGACCTCGAATGCGTCGTCGTCCGGAGCGGGGGCATTCGTCAGGCCGAGCAGGTCGAGCGGATACCCTTGCAGCGGCTCGATCGGATCGACGCCGATCACCTGACGACGGTCTATGTGCCCCCGCGAACGGCCGACGCGCCGCGGCGGGAACTGGGCGATCTGGTCGAGGTGATGCGACGCCTCCGGGCTGAGGACGGATGTCCGTGGGATCGGGAACAGACCCATCGGAGCCTTCGCAAATGGCTCGTCGAAGAGTGCTACGAGGCGATCGACGCGATCGATCAGGACGACCCCGACGCCCTCTGCGAGGAGCTCGGCGATGTGCTCCTGCAGATCGTCTTCCACGCCCAGATCGGCGCCGAGACGGGCGCGTTCGGCATCGACGACGTGATCGGTCGGATCGTCGCCAA
Organism: Chthonomonadales bacterium; assembly: GCA_013360745.1. GTDB lineage: Bacteria > Armatimonadota > Chthonomonadetes > Chthonomonadales > CAJBBX01 > JABWBA01. Next base: position 22,485 of record JABWBA010000007.1, read on the forward strand.
GCTCATCCGCCGTCATCCGCACGTCTTCGGCGACGGCGTCGCCGATACGCCGGAGGAGGTGGAACGGCGCTGGGACGCGATCAAGAAGGCCGAGAAGGCGGATCGCCGATCGGCGCTCGACGGCGTACCGGCCTCCCTGCCGGCGCTTCATCGGGCTCAGGAGCTGGGCAAACGGGCGGCAGCGACGGGTTTCGACTGGGAGCGGGACGCCGATGTGGTCGCCAAGATCCGGGAGGAGACCCGCGAGGTCGAAGCCGCGATGGCCTCGGGCGACGGCGACGCAGTCGGTCGCGAGATCGGCGATCTGCTGTTTACGGTCACGAACCTTGCCCGGCGTCTGGGCGTCGATTCCGAAGAGGCGCTTCGGTCGATGCTCGCCCGCTTCACGGCTCGCTTTCATCGGATCGAGGCGGAGGCGGCGGCCCGCGGCGTGACCCTATCCGAGATGACGCTGGCGGAAATGAACGCCGTCTGGGATCGGGCAAAACGGGAGGGGACGACGTTCGACGTGGCGTAGTCCCCGATCTCCGGGGTAGCATAGTTCGATTCACCTGCGGAGGTTGCGCAGCATGCCTGTACGCTGGACGAAACGGCTGATCGCCGACGAGCGGTACGAAGCCGCCGATGTCTTTGACGTGAACGGGGACGGGATCCCGGACATCGTCTCCGGCGCGTTCTGGTACGAGGGACCGGACTTCAAGGTCCGTCACTCGATCGGCGAGGTGCAGGCCGTGGGCGAGTACTACGATAGTTTCTGCGCCATCCCCATGGATGTGGACGGTGACGGCCGGCCCGATATCATTACCGGCAGCTGGTGGGGACCTCTGCGATGGCGACGCAATCCGGGAGAGGCCGGGGCCGAATGGACCGAGCGCGTCATCGCGGAGTGCGGCAACATCGAGGCCGTGATCACGGCCGATCTCGACGGGGATGGCATGCCGGAGATCCTGCCCAACACCCCCGGCGGCCCGCTCGTGGCGTATAGGCTTCGTCGGCCGTACCGCCCGGACAGCCCTCCGTTCGAGGCGTTCACGCTCTGGTCAGCGGCGCAGGGCCACGGCCTCGGCTGCGGCGATATCACCGGCGACGGACGCCTCGACGTAGTCCTCACGGGCGGGTGGTTGGAGAGCCCGGTCGACCCTCTTCGGGGCGAATGGCGGTTCCATCCGGACTTCAACTTCGGCGCCGCCAGCGTCCCGATCCTCGTCGCGGATGTGAACGGGGACGGCCTGTCCGACATCATCGTCGGCAACGGCCACGGCTACGGGCTCGATTGGTGGGAGCAAGCCATGGATGGCGCCGGCGCACGATCCTGGCGGCGGCATCCCATCGACCCGTTCTGTTCGCAGTACCACGCAATGGAGTGGGTCGACATCGACGGTGACGGTGCGCCCGAGCTCGTGACGGGCAGCCGCTACCGCGCCCATTGCGGGAACGACCCGGGCGAATGGGACGACATCGGATCATACTATTTCAAATGGAACGGCGAGAGTTTCAGCAAACAGGTCATCGATCACGGCGAGGTCCGGGCCGCCACCGGCCTCGGGATCCGCTTTGCGGTCGCCGATCTTCGGGGTTCCGGTCGGCTCGACATCGTCGCGCCGGGCAAGGATGGCCTCAATATCTTCTACAATGAAGGTCTCTGAGGACCGCCAGGCCTGCCGCAAAGGCCTGATCCCATACCATTGGAGGCGTTTGCCTGTGCCACGATTTCAGGCTCTTTCGTACGTGCTCGTCCTCTTCGGCGCCCTGCTCGGCGCGGGGGGCTGTTCTCGTAGCGGACCGGCCTCTTCGACGGCTCCTCCGCCTGAAGGCAAGGGTTTCCAGCTCGTCAGCGCCGCCTTCAAGGATGGCGATTCGGTCCCCTCACGCTATATCAACGACGGCGATGATCGATCGCCCCCGTTGACGTGGTACAACGCCCCGAAGGGAACGCGGGCGTTCGCCCTGATCTGCTTCGATCCGGACGCTCCCGGCAAGGGGTTTACCCACTGGGTGTTGTACGACATTCCCGGGACGACGAGCTCATTGCCCGAAGGGATCTCGCGGGACGAGGCCGAGACGAAGTACGGAATCCAGGGGTCCAACGACTTCGGCAGGTTGGGGTACATCGGCCCATCGCCTCCGGCAGGCTCCCGGCATGCCTATCACTTCACACTGTACGCCCTTGATACGCCCACCGGCCTGAAGTCCGGGGCCACGCGAGGCGATGTGGACGCGGCCATGGCAGGTCACATTCTGGCTCAGGCCGTGCTCAAAGGGACCTGCCTTCGGCCAAAGCCATAGCATTGGATGCCTCCGGCCCGCTGCGATGCCTGACCAGAGAACGGACGTAAGGGCGTCGGCGTCCTGATGATCGGAGAGGAGCGGCGGAGGCAGTTTCGGCCGATGGCGCACCATCGAGGTGGGTCGCAGGATAGGAGGAGAGAGAGGGGATGCTGGACATACGCCTGATACGGGAGCAGCCCGAGACGGTCAGAGAAGGATTGACACGGGTTGGAGCGGATCCCAGCATGGTGGATCAAGCGCTCGCCCTGGACGGGCGTCGGCGGGAGCTCGATACCGAGGCGGCCTCGCTGCGCGCCGAGCGCAACGCCGGCTCGAAGCGAATCGGGGGGATCAAGGATCCGGCGGAACGGGACGCGTACAGGGCCGAGATGCGGGCGCTGGGCGATCGGATCGGGGAGATCGAGAAGGCCCTGACCGGCGTGGAGGAGGATCAGCGACAGCTGCTCCTGACGATCCCCAATCTGCCCCTGCCCGAAGTCCCGTACGGCGTCGATGATCGGGAGAACGTCGTCGTACGGACCGTCGGCGAGCCTCGCACCTTCGACTTCGAGCCGAAGCCGCACTGGGAGATCGGCGCCCAGCTCGACATCCTCGATATCGAGCGGGGGGTCAAGCTCAGCGGCTCCCGCTTCTACGTCCTCAAAGGCGCGGGCGCCGCGCTGCAGCGGGCCCTGATCGCCCTGATGCTCGACCTGCACACCGGTCAACACGGCTATACGGAGATCTATCCCCCGGCCGTGGTGCGGGAGGAGTGCCTGGTGGGAACGGGCAACCTCCCCAAGTTCGGCGACAACCTCTATCGGGACATCGAGGACGATCTCTGGCTGGCGCCGACCGCAGAGGTGCCGGTGACCAACCTCCATCGGGAGGAGATACTGGACGGGGCGCAGCTGCCGATCCGCTATGTGGCCTACTCGCCCTGCTTTCGCCGCGAGCGGATGTCCGCCGGACGCGACGTACGGGGGATCAAGCGGGGCCACCAGTTCGATAAGGTCGAGATGGTGAAGCTCTGCACGCCCGAGACCTCCCGGGAGGAGCTCGACAGCCTGGTGAACGATGCCGAGGACGTCTGTCGGGCGCTGGCGATCCCGTACCGCGTGGTGCAGATGTGCACGGGGGACCTCTCCTTCGTGGCGGCCATCAAGTTCGATCTCGAACTCTGGGCTCCGGCCTGCGGGCCCGAGGGCGGCGAATGGCTGGAGGTCTCCTCCTGCGCCTGCTTTACCGACTTTCAAGCGCGACGCGCATCGATCCGGTACCGGCCCGAACCGGGAGCGAAACCGGCCTTCGTCCACACCCTCAACGGCTCCGGCCTGGCCCTGCCCCGGACGCTCATCGCGGTTCTGGAGAACTACCAGAACGAAGATGGGAGCGTGACCATACCCGGGGCGCTCCGTCCCTATATGGGAGGCCGCGAGCGGATCACCCGGGCGGAGGCCCTCTAGGACGCACCAAACACCGATAGGGAGGAAACACACATGGCGCTGACGAGAAGGTTCCAGAGGCTGCCACGCCTCGGCATCGCGGTCGGACTGACGGCGATCATCGGCGCCGGGGCCGTCGCGCTGCAGAACGGCCGAAAGCTGGGCTACGACGATACGCCCTTCCTGCCGGGCGGCAAATGGAGAGTGCACGACGGCGCTCGTCCGCAGCCCCGCATCATCGATCCCGGCACGTCCAGCACGCCCGATACCCCGGGACGGCCGCCTTCGGACGCCGTCGTCCTCTTCGACGGCAAAGATCTATCGCACTGGACCACCGACGGCAACGCACCGCCTCGCTGGAAGGTGGAGCAGGGCTACATGGAGATAGCCCGCCCCGGCGGCACGCTCGTGTCGAAGGAGGAGTTCGGCGATTGTCAGCTCCACCTCGAGTTTGCGACGCCGAACCCGCCGGTGGGCGTCGATCAGGGGCGGGGCAATAGCGGCGTGCTCCTTATGGGACGTTACGAAGTGCAGATTCTGGACAGCTACGAGAACCAGACCTATCCCGACGGGCAGTGCGCCGCCCTCTACGCTCAGTATCCGCCGCTGGTCAACGCGTCGCGGAAGCCGGGCGAATGGCAGACCTACGACATCATCTTCACCGCCCCCCGCTTCGACGGCGATCAGCTAGTGAGCCCGGCCTACCAGACGATCTTCCACAACGGCGTGCTCGTGCACAACCACACCGCCCTGATCGGCGCGATGACCCATCGGGCCCTTGCGAAGTACACGCCCCATCCTCCGAAGGGCCCGCTGGCGCTGCAGGATCACGGCAATCCGATTCGGTTTCGCAACATCTGGGTTCGGGAGCTCAAAGGCTACGACGAGCCCTGATCCCGGGCCGGCGCAGCCCCTTTCGACGCCTTTGCGCCGGCAACACGTGCCGTCTTCTCGGCGGCCAGAAGGGCTGCCAGCCCGCTCCCGCCGGACGGGATCAGCGTGAGATCCGGTGAGGAACGGAGCAGGTTCTCGGCCTCCAGGACTTCGAAGAGGGCCGTTGCGATCTCCGGATCCTTCGCGATCTCGTTGAGCGCTTCGCCGACGATCTGAGGACGCATGGCTGCGGCCCGGGCAAACTCCACCGCAGCCTGGCTCTCGGCCGTGCTCCGGATGATGCTCACCTGATTGGCCCCGTCCTGGCGAATCGCCGACGTCACCTGACGAAGGCGGTTGACGACCTTCTCCTCGATCTGTCGAATCATCCCCTCGTCCCGGAAATGGACCTTGCGGATATAGACCGACCCCAGCAGATAGCCCCATTCGGAGGACTTGGGCGAGACTTCGCCCCGGACGGCCCGGCTCATGACATGCCGGGTTTCGAGCATCTCGGCCAGCGGCATGTTGCTGAGGCATCGAACCGTCGAGTTGCTCACATTCGCCCGGAGCGATCCCCGGGGATCGTTGTTGCGGAAGAGATAGGCCACGGGATCGCTGATGTACATCTCATACCAGACCCCGATCCCCATGGGTGCGCCCTCCTCCGAGTTCACCGGTGCGCTTCGGAGGTATTCCTGATCCATCCGCATATCCAGGACATGGCGTTGACCGAACCAGTTCACCAGAATCGCCCTCCACCCCATCTCGAGCCAGAGGAGGTGCAGGCCGGGCTCCTCGAGAACGCCCACCACGCTGCCGAAGAGGACGTAGACGTGCCGCGTCCCCTCCTTGACGATGGCGTACATGCCGAAGCTCCGAACGAACCATCCGAGGATGGGGACGATGACGAACAGAAGTCCGAAGGTGATGATGGCCGCTTGAACCGTGCTCATCGATCCGCCTCCATGATGACCCGATTGGCCCGGGTGAAGAGCTTCAGCCGCACGTTGCGCACATAGGCGGCGAGCGCATCGGGACCGACCTGCTTCAGCGTCCGGAGCTGCTCAGCAAGGGCCTTCAACGGCTCGACCTCGGCGCGGGCATCGAGCGTTTCGATCTCAACGGCCCGCTTCGATTGGACGATGCGCTGATCCGCGGCCGCCTGAGCAAGGCTGATCTCCGACGAGACCTGATTATGGGCGGTATTGATGGCCGCCAGGGCCGATTCGACCTCTTCCGGAGGGTCGATGCCGGTGATCAGCGAGGCGTCGAACGCGATACCGTATCGCGCCTCGGCGCTGCGGCACTCCGACTCCATATGCTCGTTGATATCACGCAGGTTCTTGCGCAGGTCGTTGATCGAGATGCCCGCGTTGGCCGCGACCGCCTGTTCGATTCCCTCCGCAGCGCTGCGTGGCGCTTCGTAGTTGGCGATCCGCTCCCGAAGGAGGGAAACGAAGTAGCCCATAACGTGGACGATGGGGTTCTTGACGCCGAAGAGGTACGCGTACAGGTTCCGCTCTGAGACCCGAAAACGGATCTGGCCGGTCAGGCGCACGTTCAGCTGGTCCTTGGTGACCGCCTCGAGCTCCGTACCGTTGTTGTTGGCGGTCGGCACCTCGAGGTCCTGAGCCATGTTGAGGGTCTGAACGGCGATGGACACCTTGTGCACCTTCTCCCACGGCCATCGCCAGTAGGGCCCGCCCGGCTTGATCACCCGGACGAGAGGGTATGCATAGCGGGGCTTCTCATCACCTTCGAGGACCTCCGAGATCGGATCGTCCATCGTCGTGCTGTTCTTGATCCGGTCGGCCCGGCCAAAACGGGTCTTCACCGCGCGCTCATTCGGTCCGACGGTATAGAGCCCGGCAAGGCCGTAGCGCACGAAAAACCAGACAATAAACCCGATCAACGCTCCGGAGAACGTCTCCATAAGCTGCTCCTTCCAAAGGATTCGGGCAATACGCCCGGAGGGCGGCCGGAGATTCGGCTCGAACCCGTATCATGGACGTAAACCGGGGCTGCTGCGCTTCACCGACCCCGAAGGCTCCACCGATCGGCTTGGCGGGGCGGGGGCGGCGAAGATATCGGTCCGACCGATCGCCGAAGTATAATGACTCGACGACAGGCGATCCTGTCCTCAGATCCCGCTCTGGAGATTCTGATTGACCGTTCCGCTGGCGGACCTCATCGCTCAGTATGAGAGCATTCGGGATGAGATCGACGCCGCTATACGCGAGGTGTTGCTCTCGGGCCACTTTATCCTCGGACCCTTTGTGGAGGAGCTCGAAGGAGGGATCGCCGCCTTTACCGGCTCCGACCATGCCATCGGCGTGAACTCCGGCACCGATGCCCTGATCCTTGCCCTTGCGGCCTGCGGCATCGGCCCGGGCGACGAGGTGATCACTCCCCCCTTTACGTTCGTGGCCACCATCGAAGCCGTCGCCCACCTCGGCGCCACCCCGGTGTTCGCCGATATCGACCCGAGGACGTTCCTCATGGACCCCGCGGCTGCCGCGGCTCGGATAACGTCAAAGACGCGCGCGCTGCTCCCGGTCGACCTCTTCGGCCAGACGGCCGACCGGCAAGCCTATGCCGAACTCGCGGCTCGACACGGCCTGAAACTCATCTATGACGGCGCTCAGGCCATCGGCGCGACGTACTCGGGAGCTCCGATCGGAGCGTTCGGCGACGCGACGACGCTCTCGTTCTTCCCGACAAAGAACCTGGGAGCCTACGGCGACGGCGGCATGACGCTGACCAACGACGAAACGCTGCGGGATCGAGTGCGGAGCCTCCGCTTCCACGGCAGCGGCGGCGCCTACGAGTATTCGCACGTCGGGTATTGCAGCCGGCTCGACGCCGTACAGGCGGCCGTCCTCCGGGTGAAGCTCCGGTATCTGCCCGAATGGAATCGGGCGCGGCGCCGGCACGCCGAGCTCTACGCGACAGGCCTGGCGAAGACACGATGCGTCCTCCCAGCTGAGGCTCCGGCCGCCCATCACGTGTACCATCAGTACACGGTACGCCATCCGGAACGGGACCGATTGAGAACGCATCTTGCGGAGGCCGATGTGCAGTCCGGCATCTACTACCCGTCGCCGCTCCACATCCAGAAGGCATACGCCCACCTCGGCTACCAACCCGGGGACTTCCCCGAAGCCGAACGCGCATGCCGCGAGGTGCTCTCGCTGCCGGTTCATCCGGGCCTGACCGACGAACAGATCCATCACGTCTGCCGCACGATCGAGGAGTTCGACCATGACCGCGCATGATCGGAAGCCCGCGCTCCGAAACGCACGACATCGTTCCGAGAACGGACTCGGGCGATGAAAGCCATGATCCTGGCGGCCGGAGTCGGATCCCGGCTCCACCCGCTGACCAAGACGCTGCCCAAGCCCCTCGTGCCCATCGTCAATCGCCCGGTCATGGAGCATATCGTCGCCCTGCTCCGCAAACACGGCTTCACGGACATCATCGTCAACCTCCACTACCTCGGCGACCAGATCCAGGAGTATTTCGGCGACGGCAGCCGATTCGGCGTGAAGATCCAATATTCGGTCGAGGATCAGCTCTGGGGCGATGCGGGCAGCGTGAAGCGGTGTGAGGATTTCTTCGAGAACGAGACCTTCCTGGTCATCGGCGGCGACGACCTGACGGACCTCGATCTGACGCGGTTCCTCGAGAACCACCGACAAAAGCGGGCGCTTGCCTCGATCGCGCTCTCGCTGGTGGATGACCCTGCGGAGTACGGGATCGTGCTCACCACCGATGACGACCGGATCACCCGATTCGTCGAGAAGCCCCGGGGCGCGGTGTTCATCTCCAACACGGCCAATACGGGCGTCTACATCTTCGAGCCGGAAGCCCTGGAACTCATCCCGCGAGGCGTTCCCTATCTGTTCGGCAAGACGTTCTTTCCGATGATGCTGGAACAGAAGCGGCCCATCTACGGTTATCTGACGGCGAACTACTGGATGGATGTGGGCAATCTCGCCATGTACCAGAAGGCGCACCTCGACGCGATGTCGGATCGGGTCGCGCTCGAAGTCGGGGCGCCGGAGAGGCGGAAGTTCCAGTGGATCGCCGACAGTGCGATCATCGAGCCGGGCGCCGATATCCGCTATCCCGTCGTGATCGGCGAGGACTGCCATGTCCATGCGGGGGCCACGGTGCATGAGAACACCGTCCTCGGCCCGCGCTGCATCATCCAGCCGGGGGCCATCGTCCGCGAATCGATCCTGTGGGCGGACGCCCACGTACAGGAAGACACGCGGTTATCCGGCTGCGTTGTGGGCCGCGGCTGCCGCGTGAAGTCCAACGCCGCCATCTTCGATGGCGTCATCGTCGACCTCAGCAGCGCCACCGATAACGGGTTGTAGCGGCGATGGCGCTCTTCGACAAAGGGACGTATACGCGCGAGGAGCTTCTGCAGCGCGTCGGAAGCATGGAGCAGCTGGCGCGGGTGAAACTCCATCGTCTGGCCGAAGGGCACGAGGACGGAGCGCTCGCGGCGGATGTCACCAACAGCTCCGGGTTCGCGTTCACAGCGGTCGCCTCCCGAGGCCTCGACATCTCGACCGCCACCTACAAGGGGCACGCCCTTGCCTGGCGATCCGCGCAGACCGATCGGCATCCCGCCCACTATGAACCCTCCGGGCTGGGGTGGCTTCGAAGCTTCCCCGGCGGGCTGCTGACCACCTGCGGCCTGACCTGGATGGGCGCTCCGGATATCGACGACGGCGTGGAACTCGGGCTGCACGGACGCTACAGCAACACGCCGGCGACGAGTGTATGCAGCCGGGCGCAATGGGTGAACGATGACTACGTTCTCAGCCTGGAGGGGGAGGTTCGGGAGGCCGTCGTGTTCGGGTCCAACGTCGTCCTCCGCCGACGGATCGAGACCACGCTCGGCAGGCCGGGCTTCACCCTGCGGGATACGGTGACCAACGAGGGTTTCGAGACTGCGCCTCACATGCTCCTGTACCACATCAACCTCGGCTACCCTCTGGTGGACGTCGGGGCGCGGGTGATCCTTCCGGCGGCCCGTACAACGCCCCGCGACGCCGACGCGGAGGAGGGCGCCGAGCGATGGCCCGAGATCGAGCCTCCCGTTGCGGGCTGCAGGGAGAAGGTCTACTTCCATACGCTGGATGAGGATAGCGACGGATGGGCGCGCGCGGCGCTGGTCAACCCGGGTCTCGCCGACGGTGTGGCCCTCTCGATCCGATACAGGCCCGAGGAGCTGCCCTGCTTCGTGCAGTGGAAGATGATGGGCGCCGGGACGTATGTCGTGGGCCTCGAACCGGCCAATGCGCTGGTCCTCGGGCGTTCGGCCGAGCGGTCGGCGGGCAGGCTCCAGAGTCTCGAGCCGGACGAGACGCGGCGCTACCACCTCGAGATCGACGTCCTCGAAGGTCCGGATGCCCTCGCACTGATGCCCTGATGCGTCGCGAGGACGGGCGCGTGAGCTTCTATGGCCGATAGCGGCGATCCTCGCGCCAGCATCCCGCGGCACGACCTCCTTGGGGTTTGCGTGGACGCCGTCACGATGGACGCGGCGCTCGATACGATCGAGGCGTCCGCCCGTAACGGCGTTGGCTGTCATGTCATCACCCTCGATGCCTCGATGGTCGTGTTGGCCAGTCGCGATCCGGAGCTCCGACGGATCATCCAGGAAGCGGGCCTCATCACCCCGGACAGTTCCGGTGTGCTCTGGGCCGCCCGCCGCCAGGGCATCCGGCTGCCCGAGCGGGTCTCGGGAGTGGAGATCGTCGCACGCCTGGCCGAGCGGTCCGCGAGGTCCGGAGTCGGCCTCTACTTCCTCGGCGCCGCTCCCGGAGTGGCCGAGGAGGCGGCCGATCGTCTGGTCCGCCAGTGGCCGGGGTGCAGGATCGTCGGTTTCCGGGACGGATATTTCGCCCCCGAGGACGAGCCCCGGGTCGTCGACGCCGTCCGACGCGCGGCTCCGGGTGTCCTCTGCGTCGGCATGGGCATCCCGCGACAGGAGAAGTGGATTGCGCGATGGGGCGGGGAGCTGGGGGCGCCGGTGATGATCGGCGTGGGGGGTACCTTCGACGTCCTCTCCGGCCGGGTCCAGCGTGCGCCCGCCTGGATGCAGCGGCAGGGCCTCGAATGGATCCATCGCCTGGTCCGCAACCCGAGGAAGATCACCAAGGTGATGACCCTGCCCCGTTTCGTCCTGATGGCCCTGAGCGCCCGACGGCCGGAGCCTTGAACGGCGATGCCGCCAAACGGCCCGAACACGCAGGAGAACGACGCGCTGGTCTCGAACCGGCATCTCAATCCGGGTTCGTAGAACGAACCCACGGACAGGAGCGAACAACATGGCCCGTCGGCTAACCCGTCGTGATTTCGTCAAGGCCGCTGGCGCAGCCGCGGCTATGCCCGCCATCATCCCCGCATCGGCGCTCGGTCGGCAGGGGAAGACCCCGCCCAGCGAGCGGATCACCATCGGCGTCATCGGCACCGGCTACCAGGCGCGAGGCCACATCGACCTGCTCATCCGACACCCCGACGTCAAGGTCCTCGCGGTTTGCGACGTCGATCGGACGCGGCGCGAGCACGCGAAAAAGATGGTGGAGGATTGGTACTCCGAGGACTCCTCCATCGGCGCGCACAAAGGCTGCGACGCCTATGTGGACTTTCGGGACATCACCAACCGGGCCGACATCGACGCCGTCCTCATCGCGACGCCCGACCACTGGCACTGCATCCCCGCAGTCGAAGCCATGAAGCATGGCAAGGACGTCTACTGCGAGAAACCGCTGACTCTGACCATCGCCGAAGGCAAGACCCTCATCGACGTCGCCCGGCGGCATCGACGCGTCTTCCAGGTCGGCAGCCAGCAGCGGTCGGGTTCGGAGTTTCGAGTGGCCTGCGAGGCCGTGCGGAACGGGCGGATCGGCAAAGTCCGACAGGTGTACGTCTCGGTCGGAGGCCCGAGCCGACCGTGCGATCTCGGCGAGGAGCCGATGGAGCCCGGGCTCGATTGGGATCGATGGCTCGGCCCTGCGCCGATGCGCCCCTACAACTCCGTCCTGAGCCCGCGGGGCGTCCACAGCCATTTCCCCGATTGGCGCAGCTATCAGGAGTATTCGGGCGGGGGGATGACCGACTGGGGCGCGCACCATTTCGATATCGCCCAGTGGGGCCTGGGGATGGACCAGAGCGGACCCGTCGAGATCATCCCGCCCGACGACAAAGCGGCGGGCATCGGCGTCCGATACCTCTATGCCAACGGCGTCGAAGTGATCCATGGCGACTGGACCACGCCGGACGGGAATCGCATTGGGGGCGTCAACTTCGTCGGCGAGAACGGCTCCGTGCACGTCAATCGGGGCGAGCTTCAGAGCTGGCCCAACCGTATCGTCAAGGATCCGCTGGGCGCGGGCGAGAAGCCGCTCTACAAGTCGCCCGGCCACCATCAGGACTGGTTCGACTGCATCCGGAACCGGCAACGGCCGATCTGCGACGTTGAGATCGGAGCTCGATCCGTGACGGTGTGTCACCTGGGCAATCTCGCGTACTGGCACGACCGCAAACTCCGCTGGGACCCGGCGCGCTGGCGCTTCGTCGGCGACAGGGAAGCCGACAGCTGGCGATCGCGAGATCGTCGCGCGCCGTGGGACCGATGGCGAGCCTGACGTCGCGCCTTCTGGGCCTGCTCGTGATCGTGGCGCTGGGCGGCGCCGAGATCAGGGCCGCGGCGCAGGCCGCGCAGGAGCCGTGGACGCACCTCCTCGGCGCGGTGGGGCTCTCGCGCGAGCGCTGCCGTTTCGACCTGCTGGACATGGCGCAATACGGCGGCGGAGCCTACCGGCTGCCCGCGTTCGTTGCCGTCCATCAGGACCCGCTCCGGATCCCAGCCTACGCGCGAATCGCCCGAAACGCCATCAAGGCCAGCTCCCAGCGCCTCGGAGGTCTCGCATCCTACGCCGCAGGCCGCACCGACGACGGGACTCGGCTGGACCTCCTCGGCGATCCGCTCGCCGACGATAAAGCGGCCTCGGAGAAGCCAGGGGCCCTCCTCGCTGCCCTCAAGGCCGTCTGGACCGCCCGGGGAACGGCCCTGCCGAAAGCCGGAGCCGCACGGATCGCCGCCCAGCTGAAGACGGCGCCCGCGCCAATCGCTCGCCTCGCCGCGTTGCTGATCCGGGTCGAACTCCGCGCCCTGAGGTGGAGAACGCGCGCTCTCCAGCCAATCCCCCATCCGGATGCGGAACGCGTTCTCAAGAGCCTGATGGCGCCGCCATCCGACAGGGACGACTTCACCGCTGAGATCGAACGGGTCCAGGCAGGCATCGATCAGAAGAGAATGCTGGTTGGCGGCGAGCTCCTCGCCTTCGCGCTCGATGCCGCCGCCGCCGCGGCGGCGAACTGCGTCCGTGCGGCGCCGTTTCGGGTCGATATCGAGACGCCGATCGGCTGGGTGGCCATACGAGGCGGGGCGAACGACACCTATCCCGCCGACCGCCCGTACCTCCTCATCCTCGACACCGGCGGCTCCGACACCTACCGGGCCGGCGGGGCCACTCGCGACCTGGACAACCCGGTCTCCCTTCTCATCGACCTGGCCGGGAACGATCGGTACATAGCTCCCGGCCTCGACAAAGGCGTCGCCGCCTGTGCCGACCGAAAGAAGGCCGAGCGAACGCCGGCCTTCGGCGCGGGCTTGCTGGGCTACGGCATGGTCCTCGATGTCGGCGGCAACGACGTCTACCGCGCGATGGGGCGCTGCCAGGGCTCCGGCTCCTTCGGCGTCGGGATTCTCGCGGATCTCGGCGGCGACGACCTCTACGACTGCCATACGTCGGGCCAGGGAGCCGCCTACTACGGGGTGGGCATCCTGTCGGACAGGGCCGGAACGGACGAGTACCGCTGCTTCACCACCTCGCAGGGCTACGCCTTCACCCGCGGTTGCGGCCTCCTCGCCGACTACGGCGACGGCGCCGACCTCTACGACGCGAACGATACCGTCATCGACTTCCCGTCACCCCAATCGGCCGACCACAACGCCAGCCTATCCCAGGGCTTCGGTTTCGGACGGCGGGCCGACTACACCGACGGTCACTCGCAGGCGGGAGGGATCGGCATCCTCTTCGATCAGGCCGGCGCAAACCGCTTCGTCTGCGGCGTGTTCGGACAGGGGGCCGGATACTGGTACGGCCTGGGGATGCTGCTGTCCGGCCCAGGCGACGACACCTACACGGGCCAATGGTATGTGCAGGGAAGCGCGGCGCATTTCGCGGTCGGCATCCTGGACGATCCGGGAGGCAGCGACTCGTACCGCGCCCCGATGAACATGGCGCAGGGCGCAGGCCACGACTTCAGCGTCGGATTTCTCATCGATCGGGCCGGCAACGATCGCTACGAAGCCCCGAACCTGTCGCTGGGCGGCGGCAACGCCAACGGCATGGGCTTCTTCTGGGATATGCGCGGGGACGATGTCTACATCGCGGGCGGCGGGGCGACGATGGGTCGGGCGACCGTCGACGCGAGCGCCGCAGGCAGCCTGCGCGGGCGCAACCTGACCCTGGGCGTGTTCCTCGACACGGGCGGGAGGGATACCTACCCCGAAACCCTGACCGGAACCGGCGAGAACCGCCTGTGGACGATGGACGGGATGCGCGATGCGCCGCGCCCGATGAGCCGCGGCGTCGGACTCGATACGGAGGCCGACGTCACGGATGAGATCGCATGACCCCCCCGGTGGCGGAACGTACCGCCCTCCGGCGGCCGTCCTGCCGTCTGCTTACTGCCGCGGCCGTCCTCCTCGGCCTGCTCAGCTCGATGGAGATCACCTTCGGTCAGACGGTGGCGAGGCTCCGGCCTGCGGTCCCGTTGATCCGAAACGGCGGCTTCGAGACCGATACCGCCTGGAGCCTCTCGCAGTACTCCGAGATCGTGACGGGATCGGCCCGGACCGGCAGGCGCTGCCTGAAGGCGTTTGGCGATCGGGGCGCATCGGCCGAACAGACTGTCTGGAGCGTCGGGGCGGACCGGACCTATACGGCGTCGGGATGGATCCGAACCGAGGGCGTTCCGTCGGACCCTCAGGGCTACGCCTTCCTCGCGGTCTATGAGTACGACCGGGGCGGACGATTGGTCCGCTTTCAGGATTACGCCAGAATCACCGGCGATACGCCCTGGACCCGCTATCACTACACGGTTCGATTGACGGCGGCGACCGATTATCTGACGCTCCGCGCCGGCCTGCACGCGGCCTCCGGGACGGTATGGTTCGACGATATTAACCTGACCGCGGGAGGCGAGCCCGCGCCGTGGCAGGAGCCTGCGCCGCAGGCGGACCGCACCCGTACCTATCGCGCGGCGATATTCCATGAGCCGGGACTGCCCGTCGACGGGTACGCGACACCGGTCGCAACGCTCCGGAAGGGCCTCGCGGCGGAAGGCATCCCCGCCTCCCTACTCACGGCTGCGGACCTTGCCGCCGGCAAGCTCAACCCCGATGCCTTCGACCTCCTGATCGTCCCAACCGGCGCCTCCTTCCCCATCGCGGCGCGCCGGGGTCTGCTGGGGTTTCTCATGGCCGGCGGCGACCTCCTCTGCACGGGGGGATATGCCTTCGACAACCTCCTGGCTCGCGATGACGGCGGCTGGATCTCGTATCGGGAGCGCCTCAAGGAGGCGCGAACAACCGCCGCGGGCCGGCAGATACCCAACGGGGGTTTTGAGGACGCGACCGGGACCGGATGGGAAGCGGATGGCCCCGCCTGCGCCATCGACGACGAGACGGCGGTCTCGGGCAAGCGGAGCGGGCGCGTCCGGATCGATGATCTCGGCTCCGGAGCCCGATGGACGGCGACTCTCGAGGTGGAGCCGGGCAAAACCTATCTCGTCGGCGCGCACGCCCGGGCGACGAACATCCGGGGCTCCCACTTCGGCTTTCTGGCGGTCTATCAGTATGACGGGGATAACAAGCTGCTGGAGTTCAAGGACTTCGCCCATCTGACCGGCTCGTCGGATTGGAGGCGGTACGAGACGCCCGTGGCGATCCATCCTGCCGCACGGCGCGTGCTCTTCCACGCGGGCCTGTACCTCGCGGCGGGCACGCTGAACGTCGATGACGTCACCCTGGGCGCGCTCCCATCCGAGGAGCGGATCAACGCCCATTACGGCACGCCCATGGACGGCCTGGTAGTCAGCCCGGTCCAGCTCACCCTTTTCAGCCCGGATCAGCCCCTGACGGGCGTACGGGCGGTGGGCGCCTGGCCGGGCATGGAGGGTGTCCGGATCGAGGGCGATCTGCGGGGCTTCGACGCAACCGCACAGCTCCGGGAGAGCGGACGCTGGCAGTCGATCCTGACGGCGCAGGACCGCTACGGGCGGATCTCGGGGTCGGCCGGCGCGCTGGTCACGCATACCACCGGCCCCTTCGGCGGATCCCGCTGGGCGCTGTTCGGCATCACCAACCGGGACATCTTCGCCGGTCCGGCCGGCCTGACGCTCCTCCGGCGAACGCTCCGGGTCCTTGCCCAGCCGGTCGCAGCCCGATCGCTCACCTCCGACTACGCGCTGTACGAACCGGGCGAGACCGCCCTGCTGACGCTGGGGCTGCATGCGCCCTCCCGTACCGCGCGCGCCGCTCCGATCACGATCACGCTCACGCTGGACGCCCCGGGCCGCTCCAGCAAACCGATCGTCCGATTCACGAAGCGCCTGACGCCCGCCTCAGCGATGCCCGCTCGGCTGAGTTTCTCGTGGAAGACGCCGCCATCGGCGCCCGACTTCGTCCGGGCCCGTGCGGTTCTCGCCCTCCCGAGCGGCGAGGTGATGGACACGATCGAAACCGGCTTCTGTGTCCGGAGCGGGGCCGTGATCGCCGCCGGCACACGGATCCGCTTCTCGGATAATGCGTTCGAGCTGCATCGCCCGGGCACGCCTCCGACGCGCACGACCCTGTTCGGCACGGACACCTACGCCAACATGTTCCTCTCGCCGTCCTGCAGTCCGCTGACGTGGTACCGGGACCTTCAGGCGATGCGGGCCTACGGGCTGCATATGTACGAGAACCTCCAGTATCCTCCGGCCGGCTGGACCTACAGCAAGGCGGAATGGAGGCGGATGGACGCGCTGATCCAGCTGTCCCAGCGCTTTGGCCTGCCCTACATGGCAGGCCTCCTGATCGGCGTGAACGTAGCGGTGGACGATGCGACGCTCGAGGCCCAGGCTCGCATGTGCCGCACGTTCGCCGCGCGATACCGGCATGTCCCCGGTCTGATCTATTACCTGAACGGCGACTTCAAGCTGGACCTGGCCGATCTGCCGGATCTCCGCCGACTGTGGAACGAGATGCTGCGCGAGCGCTACGGCACAGATGAGGCGCTCCGAGCGGCGTGGGGAGGGGAGGCGGCGCCCGAGCGGCTCGGCGAGATCCCTGTCCAGAACCATCGCTCGGACGCGCCGTTCAGCGTCCGGCGACAGGATGTGCGGCGCTTCCAGGCGGCTCTCGTCCGGCGCTGGGTCGGGGCGTTGACGGCAGCCATCCGCTCGGAGGATACCGAACACCCGATCACCAGCGAGTTCTATCAACGCCCGTACGACGGGATCGACCTCCGGCTGAGTATGGACGGGATGGACGTCGCCAATATCGGCTACTTCGGGCCGCCGCAGGAGGACCTCGCTCAGCTCCTGGCGACGATCAAATGGAACGATAGGCGCAGGGACGGCAAGAGCGTCAACATCGGCGAGTTCGGTGTCAAGACCCATGACGCCTGGAAACAGGAGGGGAACGCGGAAGGCTACCACGTGGGCAGGTCGGAGGAGGAGCAGCGACGCCAGCTCTGGTGGATCGTCCATGCCGCCCTTGCGTTCGATGTCACCAAGATCCAGAACTGGTGCTGGTCCGACGATCCGGACCGGGTCTTTCCCTGGGGCGTCGCCTACGTCAACCCGCTCCGCCCCAAGCCGGCGCTCAAGCTCTGGAGAAACCTGCGGCTCCTCTCCGAGCTCATGCCGCACGCCTATGAGCCGGCTCGAACGGTCTTCGTCATGCCCGATAGCTGGAGGCTGGGCGCCCCGGATGCCGCGTCATGGCGCTGGGTTGCCAACGCGCTGGAATGGCTCCTCGCCACGAACCTGCGGTTCGACGTCGTCAACGAAGCGGACGTGGGCAACCTCCATCCGATCCCGAGGCTCGTCATCGCGCCGCTGACCTCCCGCGCGCCGCAACGCGTCCTGGACCAGCTCGGCGAGCTGGCCCGGTCCGGTGCGACGGTCTACCTATCGGATCCTCCCGACGCGCTCCTCCACGGCCCCGAACCCGTTCGTCAGGGCTATCACGATCTCCTCGTTCGGGAGCTCGGAACGGGGAGGCTGATCCTGTGCCCCGGCGCGCCGGAAGCGATGCCGGAAGCCGACCTCTTCGTTCAGCAGCCGGAGCTGGCCTCTGATCCCGAGGTGAACCGCTACCTGGCGCTGCCCGGCCTCGCGGGCATGGAGCCGGAGATCATCGTGCGCTCCGATCGGGGGCTATGGCGGGCCGCTGCCCGGAGCGCCGAGGGGCGCACCCTGGTCGCCCTCTTCCCTCGGGGCGCCTATGATGGGAAAGGGCAGGTGGAGGCGGTGTGCCGGGGCCGGCGCATCGTATGGGAGGTGGAGGCAGGATGGCCCTGTCTCGTGGCGCTCGATCGGGCGGGCGCCGTCATCGGCGCATCCGGAGGCGGGCGGCTCACAGTCGACGGAGTCGAGATCGCCCGGGGCGATGGCCCGTGGATGGCGGCCTCCGCCGATGGATTGCCGCTGAACCGCTCGAACCGGGTGGTCGGCGCCATGGTGCGGGACGGAGTCCTGACCATCCCGAGCGTCCATGCGCGTCGGGCCGCACAGGCCGCCGAACTCCGAGACGGCGCCCCCGTGCCGCTCGCCCGGGCCCCGGCCGCAGCCATGGCCCCACGACAGGGAACGGCCATGACGGCGAATGAGCTGTACCTGATCCGACCTGAGCCTCCGGTCCCATCAGGGCGATGAGCGGCCCTGAGGCCGGAAGCCTCGGACCGACCGCTGTCGGCGCCCCCGGCAGCGCCGTTGGTCCGGGCGTCGACATGGTGTGCGCATCGCGGGTCGGGCGTTCATAGCCTCGTACACTGAGCGATCAGCGTGAAGGGTTCGGTCCTGTGCCGGTCGGCGTCGGTCACGCTGTAGACTTCGGAGCCCACGGTCAGGCGGTCCCCGGGCTCGACATCCGAATCGTAGGGTAGGAGGATGTTCCAGAGGGTAATCCCTTCGAGGCCGCCGCCGCCGTCGCTCGTGATCGCCCGCTTGGGGATCACCCGGCAGGGCTCCGATCCGATCGTCACCCACTGGAACGACTGCTGATTGAACCGCTGGACGGAGGCGGTGTCGGGCATGAGCCGCACAAACGCACGACGGATGGCTTCGATCTCCGCAGGCCTCAACATGCGTCGCTCCGGATGGCGCGCACGGTGTCGACCATCTGCCGCGCTCGGAGGGCTGCCGCGAGCTCGAGCAACCTGCCCGCCTGCATACCCCGGGCCAGGGTCTGATCGCCCGATTTGACATCGTATTCCGTCTTCAGCCCGGCCGCCCAGGCCTCCAGCGCATCCGCGCCCGCACCCGGGAGGTCGTACCGCCGGCCGACGATCGTTACCGGCGGCGGCTGATGGGCGCTGAAGGTCCAGGCGCCCCGGCGCCAATCGCTGCTCGACGGGCTCAACGCCCCGTAGTCGGCGCCGAACAGGGTCCCGCCCTCTTCCCAGTCGCCTAGCCAGCTTGCCCAGCCGGTCCGAAGCACGCTCTGGAACAGGTCGGGACGGGCGGCCCTGTACTCCAGGTACGTCACCACACCGCCCTGGCCGATGGTCTCCAGCGGGATGAGCGAGAGGTACCGATACTCGGTCCGTCGTTGATCGAGGCGCTCCTGAAGCTGCTCATCCGTATAATAGGCGTCATTGCCAGCGGGATCACCGATCAACAACCGCATCCGATCGATCAGATCCTGCATTGTCGCGCGCACCGCCATGCCCAACCTCCTCCTTTCGGAACCCCGGTTCCGCCCTCTACCACCAACCGCCGACCTTCTGAACGCGGTCCGCCCCCGGCTCGCTGAAGGCGAGGTTCAGCGCGTCCATGTCGTCCGGCGACCGTCCCAATCGCCGTTTCGTCTCATGCTTGGGTTCGACCACCCGCCGCCCCTCGCTGTCGAGCCTCCAGCGGGGCGCCATGGCCTGGCGACGCAGGAGTTTGCGCACGTCCTCGGAGAGGTGGCTCAGGTCGAGATCGCCCCTCGCGGCCCTATCGGCCACAGCGAACCAGAGCTCACTCCTCCTGTTGGGATAGTCGGAGTCCTGTCGCGCACGCGTCCCCGCCCCACAGCCAACGAAGGCGTGATCGCCCCGCTGATCGACGACTCCGCCCCCGACGCCGTCATCGTCGACCACAACGGTAATGGCTTCGGGCCGCTCTCCCGTCGCCGCCATCTCGCGACACAGATGCTTGAGCCTGCCGGCCACCTGCGCGGTGTTCCAGCCGTTGTGGGTCTCGTGGTGCAGCGCCCGATCGTCGCGCCGAACCACGATGCTCGTATAATCATCTCCGTACCGCGCCACGTCGCACCCGATCACCGTCGGCCCCGAGGGGGGGATCGCGGCCAACCGGGGCGCGACGGACCGCTCCCAAGCGGCATCGGACCATACCGACGACATGGCCTGGCTCGGCCATCGGCCCAGGACGCGGCTTTCAAAGACCGGTCCCGGCCTCCAGAATCGGCCCGACCCCGGCGGAAACTCGATGTCGCCGGAACCGAGATCCACGGCGTCGACCGGGCTGCAGTTACGACGGATCTGCTCGTCGATCCAGGACAGCCGGACCGCCGACGGGAACGGCGGCGGCTCACCGGCCAGTTCGGCCCTGATGTTCGGGTGGTCCAGGGCGGAGATGCTGATCACGTGGAACCGGCCCGAGATGTCCTCGTCGTAGGCGCTGCTGGAGGTCTCGGTAGGGTTGCAGATGGCCAGCCAGAGGCACTCATCGCCGGTCATCATCCCTTCCGCCTCTTCCCAGAGCGATGGATGGATGCCCACGCACTCGTCGAAGACGATCAGGACCCGCTGCGAATGCCGTCCCTGAAAGGCGGCCTCCCCGCTGGTCGTGAACCCGACGGCGAACCGCTCGGGCGAGGTCTCCATACGGGGCGACCTTGGCAGCAGCCCGGGCCGCCCCTTTCGCTGGGAGCGCACCTCTTTCCAGAGCACGTCGATCACCTGGCGCTGGGTGGGCGCCGTGGCGATGGCGATCCCGGGGTCGAAACAGTCGAAATGCCAGTTGATCAGGCCTGCCGCGACGTGGGTCTTCCCGACGGCATGGGAGGCTTTGACGAGCACCCGGCGATGTCGGAGAAGGGCATCCGCAACCTGACATTGCCGATCCCACCATGTGACTCCGAGCGCTTCGCGGGCATAGAGGACAGGGTCGGCGCGATAGGCGGCGATACGGGACGTCCTCAAGCCCAGTTCGGACATCTCCTCGATCGCTCCGTCCGTTACCATCCGCCAGCGCCTCCCGCCCCATCACTCCATGCCCCATCACATCGCCGTGCAACCACTCGACGCCGCAGCGAGGCCCAAACGCTGGTATCGCGTCGGCGACGGCATGGGCCGAACCGTTCGCCCCTTACACGCCGTCGGGCAGTTGAAACGCCATCACCTTGCCGGTCATCCCGGTCTCAAAGTCCAGCCAGATCGCGCCGTCCGCCTGCACGAACCGGGCCGACTCGAGGGTCAAGTACCGAACCCCCGAGGTGGCCGGCACCGTAATCGACAGGTCTCCCAACCCCTGGCGGAAGGCGGGAGGATTCGCTCCGGCCTTCACGACCACGGCATGGTCCGCGCCGTGGGTGTTGGTCACTCGGATGATCAGCCTGCGCGTGCTCCCTCCTGCCGGGATCGTCGCTCCGTTCGCGGGAGCGATAGTCGTCCCCGCCGGTTCCGCCACTCCTCCTGATGCCGCGAGGGCCGTCACCGTCACGCTATCTCTTGCCATACCTTCTCCTCTCTTTCAAGCATCGGGAGTGCCCGCTCGCGATCTGCGATGGGGCGCTCCCCTCATCGATCTCAGCTCTTGCTCGCCACGAGACAGGCCAGGGCCGTCGGGCGCAGGACTCTCGCGCCGTAGAGATGCAGCGCCTTGACCGCGTCGGCGAATCGGAGCGGAGGCCGATAGGCCTCCACTTCCCGGATCTGATGGGCGTAGGTCCACGCGGCCGGAACGCCAGCGATCACCTTGAACTTGGCCCCGTCCGTGTTGGCGACGTTGTTGGAGACGTAGATCGTCATACCGGCGGCCATCCCCACTTCGCCGTTGCGAAGGGTCTGATCGCCCATCGGGGTGCCCGATTTGACGAATCGGTCGTCCTTGAGCAGCAGGCCGTAGCACCACGGCGGAAGCACGCAGAACCGCCCGTGTCGGGGCGCGTTCGCCTCATCCAGCTTGACGCCGAGTTCGACGATGTACTCATAGAGCGCTGCCGCCGTGGGCGTTTTCGGCGATGCATCGCTGCCGATGAAGTTGGCGGGGGCGATCTGCGTATGGAGCCCTGCAAGGAACCGGTCCGCCTCATCGGCCAGCGCATAGGCCGTTTCGCGCATGGCGGCATCCATCACATGCGGCATCTGCTGGGCGCGATCCACATCGTCGATCTGGAAGTTGACGTAGCGGGCGCGGTCGATGGTCAACACCGTTTCCGCGTCGGTCAACGTCTCGGGCGGCGTGATGTCGGCATTGACGGCATAGTCGGCCACGGTCACCGCTCCGATGGCGTGGATCCGCACAGCATCGCCCCAGGCACGGATATCCCCTTCGTAGTCATGGTTCATCACTCCGCGCTGGCCGAAGACGAGCGCCTTGTGGAGGTTGTGGAGCAGTCGGGCTGCCCATACCTCCGGGATGAAGTTGTTCAAGCTCATCGTATCCTCCTTATCTCACGCCCCGAGGCCCGAAGGCCGGGAGTTCGCCGCGGATCGGTCTCAGATGCCCGTGCGGAGGGCCGCAACCACGGCGTCCCACTGGGCGTTGATCTCGTCACTCGTCATGCGTCGGATGGCCTCCCGGGTGAGCCGCCGGCCGCCGCCCCCTGAAGGGTTCGTCGGGCTGACCGCAGCCTCGGAGGCCGTAGCGCCCTCCATACGGAGCCAGGGACGCTCGGCAATGAGATCCCGCAGCAGGGCCTCGACGTTCCGAGGTCGGCCCGCGTCATCCCATTGGAGTCGGTCGGTATCCAGCAGCCGGTAGGCCGCATCCTCATCGACGATGCCCATACGCCGGGCGGTACGCTCGATCTCCAGCCTGCCTTCAAGCGCTCGGGCCCGTTCCTCAGCGGCACGGGCCCGATCCTCGACGGTTGGCTCAGCGGCTTTCGCCGCTCCCTGCTCATCCATCTCTCACCTCCACTGCCGCCTCCATGGACAGGGTCGCCTCCCAGGACCAGGCGCCCGATCCGAGCTCGACGCCTCGTGAGGAGGCCACGACAGTCCCATCATCCGCCCTCATCTGCACCCATCGGGCTCCCACACCGGCGCTGGCAAAACGGGCGATCAACGCCGTCCTCTGGGCCTCCGTCAGGAGCGTGCTGCAGCCGTACCAGTCCGGCGCATCGGCCACCGCCGTCTGATCCCTGAGCGGGACGCCGAACATCCGCGATTCGTCATTGCCGCCGGGCAGGACCTCCGCCGCCGCCCGACCTGCACGGTCCAGCGCCCCGGACGGGATCAGGCAATGGACGCGCCAGATATACTCCGTCTCAGCCATCCGTCGTCCCTCCCTTAGCCGTCCATCCATCGCCTGAGATAGGCAGCCAGAGCCCGCCGTTCCGCGGCGCCGATGACTCTGGCGACCACTACCCAGGCCCCGATGATCCCTTTGAACGGATAGAGGACCGATCCGGCGCGTTCGACGCCGCCCATCACGAACCGATCCAACGTCGTTGCGCCGACGTCCAGGGCGCCGGACGCCTCCGAAACCCCGTCGATCGCGGTGCGCGCGATCACGCCCGGCATCTCGCCGAAGGTAACCACGACCGCCTGCGCCTGATTCACCGCCGACGCGGGGCCGGCCACCGAGGAGGAGCTCGACGCGTCATCCCTCCGATAATGGGACAGGGAGGTCCCTGTCGCCGTGGAATAGAGCATCGCATAGGGCGTGCCCGTGGCCGAGTTGCCCAGTCCGAAGACGGTGCGGTAGGCCGTATCGGTCACCTTGAAGGCGATGCCGACCGTAAACGGGACATCGTTGCCGCTGAAAACCGCCCCGAGCGAGGCTAGCACGAGCCGATCGTCCACGCCGTCGAAGGAGAGGCCTCCACGGCCCGATGGAAACGCGGAGGCGACGCGCGTCGGCTTCATCGCCAGCGTCGCCTGGGCGCCGGTATGTCCCTGACCCGATCGATCGGGCACGCCGCCGACCGGATCCCCGACCGAGGCGGGCGCGGTCAGCCCCGGATCCTGATAGAGATCGCCATCGCACTCCGACCATGCCTGAAGTCCGGCCAGCGCCGCCGGGGTCCACCCCGAGCCGACGCCGCCCAGGGTCATACCGAGACCGATGCCCCGACCCATCTCAGTAGAGACCCACGATGTTGGATGCGGTCGTACCGGCAGCGTACACTCGACGGGCTCGAACCGGCAGCACGCCCACCGGCACGTTCGCGAACGTAACGGTCTCGCCTCCCCAGGTGTCCATCTTCACATCGCCGCCCGTGCCGACGTACAGGGCGAGCGCCCACGAGCTCAGATCAGCGGCGTCGTTGGGCGTAATGGCGAACGCGTGCTCGGCAGGGTCCGCCATCTGGCTCTGTCGTCCCGCATAGGCGCCCATCAGCGCAGTTCCCGAAGGTCGCGCTCAACCGGAGCCCAGAGTGCGCGCAACATTGCCGCATGGGCCGCCAGCAGCGGATCGGATACGCACACAGCCTCAAGGCGCCGGCGGACGCCCTCATCTCCCATCGCATCGTCAAAGGCGTGTTTGAAGATGTCCCAGTCCACCAGCAGCCTGGTGACCGTTCGCAACCGTCTCAACCAGATCATTCCGTTCTCCCTTCCTCCGCTATCCGTACAGCCGTCCTCTCCTCCGATGGCGGCGGCCCGGGCTCTCGTCGGGCGTAGCCGTTGGAGAACTTCCCAACAACGAAACCGATCAGCGTCATCACCGCCCCTCCGAGGACCGCGCTCCGATCCTCCGGGGCAAAGACGTAGAGAACCGCCAGCAGCGCCGTCAGACACGCCGCCACATAGACCTGCATCAAGTGGAATCGTCCGGGCACCCGCCTTCGCTCCTTTCCGCCAATCCGAGCCGCCGCAGGGCGGCCTCAGAGCTCATGCCGAGATCCCGGTAGAGCAGAGCCGTTCGTGCCTCTTCCAGGGGATCGGTCGGGGCCACCGACGGCCATTCGATCTCGATGCCGGCAGGCTCGTAGCCGCCCATCTCCAGAAGTCGACGGCTGGCCTCGACGAGCAGCTCACCGTAGAGCATCCTCTTCGTCATGGTCTTTTCCATGAGCGGTTGATAGAGCAGCCTCAGCGCCACCCCCGAGAGCCGCCCCAGACCCTGGAGCGAGCTGGCGGCGTGAGCCGGCACCCTCGCGGTCTCATGCAGCGCTTCCAGGAGGCGCGCATACAGGTCCATCGAGGATCCGAGGTCTCCCTGCATCTCGAGCAAATGGAGGGCCGCGTCCCGCTGCGGCAGGATCGTCACCTCATCGGGCCCGAGCGAGAGGCCTTCCGCCGAAAAGCCGTGGCCCCACATCTTCGGATGGGCATGAAAGCGGAGGATGCGGGCCGCATTGGACAGGACGAAATCGATGGAACGGCAGAGCGCCAGCACATCCGGCTCCAGATCGCTCCGGCCCCAGTACTCATTTGCCGCTGGCAAGTTCTGACAACCCAGCACGGGTGACCACGGGAACGGCCAGATCTCCGCCGCCGTGGTATGCCATCGGACGTCGTCCCCATCCGAGCGTTGATCGAGGATCGTCCAGCCCTGTGCGTCGCGCCGACGGTCGATCAGCTGCCGGAAGGCCGCCGCCCTTCCCGACACCGGGTCGATCCCGTCCCAGAGGATCTCATAGCGGACGATGCGTTCCCAATCGTCGGGCTCCCATCGGACCTGAACCGTCATCGGATCCAGGATGATCAAGCGGGGCATGCCGCCGTGGATCGCCGGCCGTGCCATCTTCAGGAAGGCTTGCCCGCATACCGCGCCGTTGGTCACGAGGCGATGGAGCAGTGTCGCCTTGCGATTGGCCGTCCATGCCGATTGCAGCCATCGGGACGCCGCTGCTGGCAGAGCCTCGTCCGGCCGAATCGATACGCCGCCGCCCACGAGGAAACTCACGCCGCTATCAACAATATAACGGGCGTAGTTGACCCGTACATTGTCGTCCGGGGCGCCCGGCCGGATGCGCAGCGGCCCGGGCGTATCGCCATGATACGCGGCCCAGGCGGCGCGCATCCGCTCGCGTCGGGCGGCTTCCTCCATGGCGGCTTGATGGATGACCCTGTCGCTAACCGAAACCACGCTTGTCTGCCTCCTTCACGATCTGCAGCGGTCGCAGCTGCGCCCGTCGTCCATGGTAAGAAAACGGTAAAAAGGAAAGGACCGCCCGAAGGCGGTCCTTGAAGTTCGTATCCCGCGACGTCACCGCGGTCGATCGGTCCGGACGCCCGACGGCTAGTCCTCGGCCATATCGTCCTCGATGCCGAGGTCCTTATAGAGCCCTTCGGGCAGGATCACGGTGCCGATTCTCTTCTCATATTCCTGCACGTTTTTCCTGAGCAGCAAGCTCATGATCTTCGCGTGCTGCGGGCTCATCCGAACGCGCACCTGCGTCTTCGGCGGCTGATCCTGGACCATCATCACGCCGAAGTCCAGCGCGAAGCCGTAAATATTCGTCATAAAGTTGACGGAATCGCAGTAGTATTCCGGTACGTCGTCGAAGTCGTCAAGGTCCATGGGAAGCCTCCCGCAGGGTATAGTCAGCGCCAAGCAAGGCATTCTACCCGATTGCGGCCTCGAGGCCTAGTGCGGCTCCATAGTATACATGCGTCTACATCATCGTTTGTCTCATCGCCGGTGTGCAGCGGCTCCAACGCATGGGAGGCGCCGTGCTGGGGAGGTCACGAGTGCGCCGTTCGGCGACGACGGATGCGGCAGATCATCCTCGATGAGCGATCCCGGCGCGGCCATGATATGATCTACACCATTGTCAATCAAAAGGGCGGCGTCGGCAAGACCACCACGGCGGTCAACCTAGCGGCCTATCTTGCGCTCGCAGGACGACCGACACTTCTACTGGACCTCGATCCTCAGGCGAACGCAACCAGCGGCCTCGGCATCGATAAGAACAGCTTCGGGCGAGGGTCTCCGGGCCACGGACGCAGCGCCTACGATGTCCTCGTGGAGGATTATCCGGTCGCAGATGCGGCCATGGCCACGACGATCGACCATCTATCGCTCCTCCCCTCCAATCTCGACCTTGCTGGAGCCGAAGTTGAGCTGATACCCAGGGTTGCGCGTGAGACCGTCCTGAAGCGGGCGCTGGAGCCGATCCGAGACGCCTACGAGTTCATCCTCATCGACACGCCGCCGTCGCTGGGTATCCTGACCCTGAACGGCCTCACTGCGGCGGACGCGATCATTGTGCCGATCCAGTGCGAGTACTATGCGCTGGAGGGCGTGAGCCAGCTGATGCAGACGATTGAGATCGTACAGGATTGCCTGAACCCCAGGCTGGAGGTTGCGCTCGTGATCCTGACGATGTACGATAATCGCGTGCGGTTATCTCAGCAGGTGGTGGCGGAGGTCCGGAGCGCGTTCGGGGACAGGGTATCGCCGACCGTGGTGCCCCGTAATGTCCGACTGTCCGAAGCGCCGAGTCATGGTGAACCGATCGCTCTCTATGATCCCCGCTCGCGGGGCGCCGAGGCCTATCGATCGCTCGCAGAGGAGGTAATCCGGCTTGGACAAACGAGGTCTGGGTAAGGGGCTCAACGCCCTGCTGGCCGACCAACGGAGCGGGGATGATGCCAGAAGCGTCCGCGAGATTCCCATCGATCTGATCGCGCCCAATCCCTATCAGCCCCGAACGATCTTCGATGAGGGTCCCCTTCAGGAACTTGCCGACTCGATCAAGGAGCACGGTGTGCTTCAACCGGTCCTGGTGCGGCGTCAGGGAGCGGACCGCTATGAGTTGATCGTCGGCGAGCGGCGACTTCGTGCCGCCAGGATGGTCGGCCTTACGAGCCTTCCAGCGGTCCTGCGCGAATGCTCCGATCGGGACATGATCCTCGTCGCCCTGATCGAGAACGTACAGCGTACCGATGTCAGCCCTCTGGAACAGGCCAGGGCCTATCGGCGGATGGTGACGGAGTTCAGCCTGACTCAGGAAGAGGTCGCGCGTCGCGTGGGCAAATCCCGGGCTGCGGTGGGCAATACGATGCGGCTTCTATCGTTGCAGGGGCCTGCGATGCGGGCCCTGGAAGAGGGCCGGATTACCGAAGGCCATGCGCGCCTGCTGGTGCCGCTGACGGGACCGATCCACGATGATGTTCTGGACGCCTTTCTGCAACGCGATATGAGCGTCCGCGAGGCGGAAGCGATGGTACGCGGGCTTCTTCGAGGTTTTCCGCGACCGGACCCTTCTGACAGCCGGATCGGCGAGGAGCGCGATTCGAATCATCTCGCGATCGAGGAGGCGCTGTCCCTCGCGCTTGGCACCCGGGTTCGCCTCCGCCAGACCGGCGAGGATCGGGGATATCTGCTGGTCGAGTTTTACACCCAGGAGCAGCTCGAGGGCCTGATCGACCGTTTTGCAGGGTTGTGAGCGCGCTTCACGTGAAGCGTTACCCACCGCATCACGAATAAAGGGAGGAACTTCGATCGTTGGGGCAGAGCGGCGGGCGGATGGGCGACACACTCAAGACCCTCCTGGGCATGATGGAACACGGGGGACAGCTCCGCGCCAACATGGCCGCCGCGTACTGGCCTACCGTCGTCGGACCCATCGTCGCGCGCTCCGCAAAGCCGCTGCATGTTAAGGACGGCATCCTCATCGTTCGAACCAGAGGGTCCGTCTGGTCCCAGGAAATCAGCTTCCTCAAGCATCGTATCATCACCGACCTCAATCGACTGTGCGGCGCAGCCGTGATTCGCGACATCCAGTTTCGAGTCGGCGAACCGTTCGAGAGCGCTGATGATCCGATACTCCTTGCGCCCACGCCGCAGCAGCTCCAGCAGGCCGATCTCAACGCCGAGGAACGGACAACCCTGGACGCCTGCGTCGACGCCGCGTCTGCCATCACGGATCCGGCTATTCGAGCCGCAACGGTTCGGCTTCTAGACCATAGTTACCGCCTGCGGCGCTGGCGCCTTCAGAATGGGTGGCGACTCTGCAGCCAGTGCGGAAGGCTCTACCACAGTGCCGAAGAACTCTGCTACTCCTGCAGCGCCGAGCGCTGACGACGGCGGTGCGCCGTACACCATAGATCCAGGGCATCCGTACGAATACCCATGCGACCCGGCCCGGACGGTCGAGCCGCCTCGGAGGACACAATGGTCCCCAACGCCGATCGCCTTATCCTGAGAGATCTCGCGCACCGCGTCGCGGAAATCGGCCAGTCCGACACCATGGCAGATCGACGCCGCGAATGGAAACGCCACAACGCGCTCGTACCAGGACGCCCGATGATGCTCATCTTCCCCGAAGGAGCATGGTGCGAACTCCTGCCCGAGAGCGCTCTCAACTGCCAGGACCAGCGCGCGCGGCGCATGGAGTGGGAGCTCCGACACCGGATCTATACGTTCGAGCATTTCCGCAGCGATAACGTCATCGAACCCGATTGGATCGTCCAACGAGCGATCCACGACACCGGCTGGGGTCTCGATCATCGGCACCGACCAAGCACCACAACCCGCGGCTCCTGGGCCTTCGATCCCGTCATCAACGATCCGTCCGATATGGCCAGGCTCCACTATCCCGAGGTTATCGTCGATCATGCTGCGACCGATCGCGCCCTTGCGGAAGCCCACGATCTCTTCGGCGACATCCTGGAGATCCGCCTCAAGGGCATCGCCCATGTCAGCTTCCATCTCCTGAACCTCTGGACCGGTTGGCGCGGACTCGAGGAGACCCTGGTCGATATGGCTCGGGATCCCGGCTTCGTGCACCACGCCATGGCATTCCTCGAAGAAGGTCATCGCCGCCTCATCCAGCAATACGCCGAACAGGGACTGCTAAGCCTGAACAACGACAACACCTACCACTCCTCAGGAGGCAACGGCTGGATCGATGCCCTGCCGGCTCCCGGATACGATCCCGAACGCGTTCGTCCGTGCGACATGTGGGCGAGCGCGGAATCGCAGGAGCTCGCTCAGGTCAGCCCCCGCATGCATGCCGAAATGGCGCTCCCCTACGAAAAGCGCCTCCTCGAACCCTTCGCCCTGACCGGCTACGGCTGTTGCGAGGACCTCACCGACAAGCTCCAGGATATCCTCACCATCCCGCATATCCGCAGAATATCCATCGCGCCAACCGCCGACGTCGATACCTGCGCCCAGAGGCTCGGCCGCCGCGCGATTCTATCCTGGAAGCCCGATCCCAGCATGCTCGTCGGCGACCTGAACGAGCCGCGCCTGCGCGCCTACATCCTGCACGCCGTTGCCGCAACAAAGAACTGCACCATGGAGATGATCCTGAAGGACACCCATACCTGCGAACACCGACCGGAACGATTCGACCGCTGGACCCAGATCGCCCGCGCGATGATCGAAGCAGCATAGCCTCACCATCCGTCACACGCGCCGCAAGATGCGACCGCTGCTAGAGGCGTTCCGAATCCTCCGCTCCCGCTGCGTCCGACGGGCGCCGAGCCGCGCCGAGCCGATGCCGCCGAGGTATTCCGCCCTCCACCGTCCGACGCCCCCGCAACGACTGCGCGAGCTCCGTCATGAAGATCCGCTGAGGCAGGCCGCCGAGGCCATCATGGCCCGAACGCCTCCCGATCCGGAGGCCTTGGATCAAGCCATAGCCGCCATGTCGAAAGCCGAGTCTGGACGCTGGAAGCGGCGCCTCATCGGTGCATGGCTCCTTGGTCATCTCCCGATCCCCGAAGGGCGCCGCGCCGACGTCGAGAAGGCGCTCACGGCCGCCCTGAAGAACCGCGCCTATGCGTTTAATGGCTGCACCGGCATCCTCGCCGTCCTGTGCACCTTCGGCAACCTGATCGGGGCGCCGTGGCTCATCTGGATGCTGATCCACGATGGACGCGTCAATGCCGTCCGTACCGAAGCCGCCGAGGCCATCGGACGAATCGGCTGCATCGCCGCCCTACCCGAACTCGTCGCCGCCGCCACAAACGCAGGCCGCCCGGGATCATCGAAGCTCCGAAGCGCAACGCTGTCCGCCCTCAAGCAGCTCCTCCGCCAGATCGCAGAGAATCCATCCGGAGATCATCCATCCGAGATCGAGACGAGCATCGCCCGGCTGCTGAGCGGCAAGGATCCCGATATGCCTATGCTCGCCCTCGACGCGCTCGAACGCATCGGCGGAGCCGGATGCCATCCTGCCGTGCTCCGTCTCGCGCGCCGCCCTGATTCCGACCCGCTCCAACACCGGGCCGCCCAGATCCTGCCCATCATCGTCGAACGGGCAGCACGGGCCCGGGCCTCCAGCCGACTATTACGTCCCGCAGAGCGCCCCGCCGAGGACGTGTCGCTCCTCCTTCGCCCGGGAACATCGCCCCCCGACCAATCCACCGAACTCCTGTTACGCCCATCGGAAAGCGACGAGGCCGAGAACGCCTCCTGAGCCGATCATCCCTTCGAATACGATTCCCCAGGATATCCCGACTCACTCGTTGACTTTCCGCGCCGCGCTCGACATAATCGTATGGGAGCGCAACGACTGGCTCCCAGCAGTGAAAGGACCAGCGCCATGCAGGCCGACGCCGACAACGAGGCATCCCTCGCCACCACCGCCCAGGCTCCTTCGTCCGACGTATCGTCCGAAACCGCCAGCGATATCCTTCGACAGAGCAAACGGGGTCTGAAGCCCTTCTTCGAGCCCGGCGCCGTGGCCGTTATCGGTACTTCCGACGACTCCGACAGCTCCGCCAACACCATCATCCGCAACCTCATTGCCAGCCCCTTCGGCGGTATGGTCTTCCCCGTAAGCGATACATCGACACACGTCCAGGGCATTCGCGCATATCGATCCATCGGAGACGTCCCGGATCAAATCGACCTCGCCGTCATCGCCAGTCCCGTCGAGCGGCTGCCGCACCTCATCGCCGAATGCGCCGCCGCAGGGGTCGATGCCGCGATCATCGCCTCGGCCGGGTTCCGCGAACAGGGCCTCGAGGGCGAGGAACAGGGCTCCCGTATCCTCGAAGCCGCCAGGAAGGGCCGCATCCGCATCCTTGGACCGGCAAGCCTCGGCGTGATGAACACCGCCAACGGCCTCAACGCAACCTGCGCGCCCGCCATGGCATTGAGGGGCAGTGTCGGCTTCATCAGCCAGTCCAACGCCCTGTCGACCGCCGTGCTCGATTGGAGCCTCGGCGACCTTGTCGGGTTCAGCGCGTTCATCTCCGTGGGCAACATGCTCGACGTCGGCTGGGGCGACCTGATCGATCATCTGGGGAACGACGTCAATACAAGAAGCATCGTCATCTATATGGAGTCGATCGGCGATGCCCGGTCCTTCCTCTCCGCCGCGCGTGAAGTCGCCCTCTCCAAACCCATCATCGTCATCAAAGCCGGCCGCTCGTCCGAAGGCGCCGAGGCTTCTCGAAGCCATACCGGCGCATGGTCCGGCAGCGATCAGGTCCTCAACGCCGCCTTCCGACGCTGCGGCGTCCTCCGGGTCGAAAAGGTCGCCGACCTCTTCTATATGGCGGAGGTGCTCGCCCGACAGCCTCGCCCACGCGGGCCCCGACTCGCCATCATCTCCAACGCCGGCGGGCCAGGCGTCATCGCCACAGACGCCGCCGTACAGTTCGGCAGCAAGATCGCCCAGCTCTCCGAGACAACCGTCGCCGCACTGGACGAAGTGATGCCCGCGCCCTGGTCCCGCTCCAATCCCGTCGATATCCTCGGCGACGCCGACCCAGAGCGCTACGCCCGGTCCGTCGAAGCCGTCGCAGCCGACGACAACACCGACGGAATCGTCGTCATCCTGACCAATCAAGCCGTGACCAATCCTACCCAGACCGCGGAACGGCTTCGCCCCCTGGCCAAACTCCGGGGCAAACCGATCCTCGCAACGTGGATGGGCGGCGCAGGGGTCGCCGCCGGCATCAGCATCCTCAACCGCGCCGGCATACCCACCTATCCCTATGCCGACAGCGCCGCCCGGGCCTTCAGCTACATGTGGCAATACACCTACAACCTTCAAGGCCTGTATGAAACGGCGTCCGTCGCCACGGATATGGCCTCAGCCGCCGACCGGGAGATGGCCACCGAAGTCATCCGAGTCGCCCGGAACATGAACCGAACCCTCCTGACATGGAACGAAGCCGAACGACTCCTCTCCGCCTACGGCATCCCGACCGTCGAGAACCTCGTTGCAACCGACGAAGATCAGGCTGTCCGGTACGCCCGCGCGGTCGGCTATCCCGTCGTCATGAAGGCCATACGACAGGCCGTCACTCAGGAGACCGGCATCGGAGGAACCCAGCTGAACCTGTTGAACAGCGACGCCGTTCGCAAGGCGTTCCGTACCGTGCGGAGCGCAGTCGTGGCCACCGTCGGCGAGACCGGCTTTCTCGGCGTCAGCATCCAGCAGATGATCCGCAAACCGGGCTATGAAGCCGTCCTGCGCACCAGAGTCGACCCGCAGTTCGGACCGGTCATCCTCTTCGGAGCCAGCGGACGGCTCGGCGCAGCGCTGAAGGACTACGCCCTTGCGATGCCCCCGCTCACAACCACCCTGGCACGACGCATGCTCGAACAGACCCGGATCTTCGCCGCCTTTCAGGGAGAGCACGGCGACGCCCCCGTCGACCTAGCCGCCCTCGAGGACCTCATCGTCCGCTTCAGCTACCTCGTCATGGAACAGCGATGGATCGAACAAGTCAGCATCGATCCCGTTCATATCTCCGCCGACGGCTCCGTCGCGCTCGGCGCGCGAGTCAACCTCTTCGGGCCGGAGATCACCGAGGATGCCCTGCCCCGATTCGCCATCCGTCCCTATCCCCGGCAGTATATTGACGATTGGACCATGCGCGACGGCACTCCGGTCCTGCTGCGCCCCATCCGCCCCGAGGACGAGCCCCTGATCGTCGACTTCCACCAGACCCTGTCCGATCAGAGCATCTACATGCGCTTCTTCCACGCCATGAAGCTCAGTCAGCGAGTCGCGCACGAGCGCATGGTCCGGATATGCTTCAACGACTACGACCGCGAAATCGCCCTCGTCGCCGAACACCGAGAACCCGAGACCGGCAACGTCCGAATCCTCGGCGTGTCGCGGCTCAGCAAGCTTCACGGAACCAACGAGTCGGAGTTCTCGCTGCTCGTCAACGACGCCTACCATGGCCGCGGCCTCGGCACGGAACTCCTCGCCAGGCTCATCGATATCGCCCGCGACGAACACCTCAGCGCCATCCTCGCCGATATCCTCCCCGAAAACTACCCGATGCAGCACGTCTGCGAAAAGCTGGGCTTCGTCCTGCATCGTGAAATCGGCGCCGATATGGTCAAAGCCCGCCTGGATCTCTAGCCGCCCGGACCGTCCGATTTCCGGTTATGCGCCAGCCGCCGCGAGTTCTTCTCGGTGGAAGCGCCGGGTCAACATTGAGGAGGGCAACGTGGAACAAGCCTGTACCCATATCACCGTGATCCTGGACCGGACCGGATCGATGGAGAGCATCAAAGACGACGTCATCGGAGGGTTCAACTCGTTCCTCGAAACCCAGAGGGCGACGCCCGGTCGAGCCACACTGACCCTGGTTCAGTTCGACTCCCAGGACCCGTTCGAAGTCGTCTATTCCCGTAAAGACATCAACGATGCGCCCCCATTGACCGCAGCAAGCTACATCCCGCGCGCCAGCACCCCGCTTCTGGACGCGCTCGGGAGGGGGATGGCCGATCTCGACGCCGCCATCGCGGCTTCGAGCGCAGATACGCGCCCCGACAAGGTCATCTTCGCCGTCGTCACCGACGGAATGGAGAACGCCAGCCGGGAGTTCTCCCGCGCTGCGATCCAACAGATGATCGACGAACGGAAGGCCCGGGGCTGGCAGTTCGTCTTCCTCTCCGCCGATCTCGACGCCGTAGAAGAAGCCCGCCACCTCGGCTTCTCCGAGAAACAGAGACGCCTGTACGAGAAGGAGACCCCGGGCGTCCAGCGGATGTTCCGGGATATGAGCGTCGCAGTCAACGACTATCGGTCCGGACGGCGCCGCGAGGTCGAACTGCCCGATGAGGAAGAAAACGCATAGCCACTCCCCTTCCGGTCGAAGCGCCGATACGGCCTGCAGTACGACAACACCATAGAGGTCCGCGTTCCATCGGCGGCTGATGTGCCATTATAAAAGGCGGACGCGTGCGCCGCAAGGTACGCAGCCGCCATCCAAGCCGCCAAATCGTCGCCCTAAGGACCCGACCCGATGACCTCCAGGAAGACCTACTACATCACGACGCCGATCTACTACGTGAACGGCCGTCCCCACATCGGGTCCGCCCTGACGACCCTGTGCTGTGACTTCCTGAAGCGCTTCCGCATGATGCGGGGCGAGGATACTTGGTTCCTCACCGGGACCGACGAAAACGCCACCAAAAATCAGGAGGCCGCGCAAGAGGCCGGAGTGGACCCTCTGGACTTCGTCACGCGGCTCGCCGACGACTTCCGACAGGCCTGGGACGGCATGGCCTACGCCTACGATGATTTCATCCGGACCACCGAACCCCGTCACGTGCGCACCGTGCAGGAGGTCTTTCGCCGCCTGCGGGATACCGGCGATCTCTACCGAGGCACCTACGAAGGCTGGTACTGCGTCTCCGACGAAACCTTCTTCCGCGAGACCGACGTCCGGGACGATCACCTGTGCCCCAACGAGGAATGCCGCAAGCCCCTACGGCGCGTGCAGGAGGAGAACTGGTTCTTCCGCCTCGCCGCCTACGGCGACCGGCTGCTCGAGCATATCGAGGCGAACCCGGAGTTCCTCCAGCCCGCCTCGCGCCGCAACGAAGTGATCGGCTTCATCAAACAGGGCCTCCGCGATGCCAGCGTGACCCGTTCCAACAACGGCTGGGGAATCCCCGTCCCCGACGAACCCGATAAGGTCATCTACGTCTGGTTCGACGCCCTCATCAACTACCTATCGGCCACCGGTTGGCCCGATGATCCGGAAACCTACGCCCGACTCTGGCCGGCCAGCGTCCACATGATGGCCAAGGAGATCTTCGTCCGCTTCCATGCCACACTCTGGCCCGCCATGATCATCGCCCTCGGCCTGCCCCTGCCGCAAACCGTCTACGCGCACGGCTGGTGGGTAGGATCCGGCGGCAAAAAGGAAGGCAAGCGGACGGGCGGCCTGCCCCATCCGCTGGAGCTTGTCCGCGACATCGAGTCCCGAAGCGGGGCCTCGCACGAACTGGCCGTCGATGCCCTCCGATACCTCTTGCTCCGTGAAATGGTCTTCCACGGCGACAGCGAGTTCTCCGAGGAGAACTTCCTCCGCCGCTACAACGCCGATCTGGCCAACGACCTCGGGAACCTCTGCAACCGCACCGTCTCCATGGTCGGCCGCTATTGCGACGGCGTCGGCCCCGCAGCCCAGCCCGATCCCGAGATCGGGGCCGTTGTCGCCGAATGCGTCCGCGAATACGAAACGGTCGTCGACGAGTTCCGCTTCCATGCCGCCCTCGAAGCCGCCTGGAAGATCGTCTCACGGGTCAATCGCTACATCGTCGATCAAGCGCCCTGGAACCTGGCCAAAGCCGATCGCCGCGATGAGCTCGACGTCACCCTGACCACCTGCATCGAAGCCATCCGCGTCCTCTCCATCCTCGTCGCTCCCGCGATGCCCCACGCCTCAGCCGCCCTTCGCCAGCAGCTCGGCCTCGCCGAAGGCCAGCCGCAATGGGCCGATGCGAGCCGTTGGGGAGCCTCGTCCGGCCTGCGGGTCGCGACACCCCGGCCGCTCTATCCCAGGATCCAGGACCTGACCGCCGAACCTCTTCCAACGCCACCCGAAAAGGAGCGGGCCATGGAGCCGCAGCCCACGGATACCGTCGCCGCCGCGCCGACGGCCAAGCCGACCATCACCTACGACGACTTCGCCAAAATCGATCTCCGAATCGCCGACATCATCGAAGCCGAACCGGTGCCGAACGCCGATAAGCTCCTGAAGCTCACCGTGCAGGTTGGCGACGAAACACGCACCATCCTCGCAGGCATCGCCGAGATGTACGAACCGGCCGAGCTCAAAAGCAAACAGATCGTCATCGTCGCAAACCTGGCCCCCCGCAAGCTCCGTGGCATCGAATCGCAGGGGATGCTCCTCGCCGCGGACGTCGACGGTCAAGCGGTAATCCTGCAGCCCGAAACCGAGGTCCCGGCAGGTGCGCCGGTCCGCTAGATCCTCGCCCCCCCGGCGTCGGCCCAACGTACGTCGACGCCCCCAGACCCGAGCTTCAGGCGGGGGGTTCCTCGTCTCCGCGTTCAAGGCGATCGCACTCGCCGCGGCCGCCTTCGTGTTCGGCGCCGGCGCCCTCGCCATCTACATGTTCGTCACACGCGAGCCCGATAAGCCGAATAGGGCCGATGCCCCTCCTCCGGCCGTCCGACAGCAGGCGCCCGTCCGGGATGCGCCCGTACGTCGGCGCCGGCCCCGACGCCCGGAGCCGGATGACGCCGGCGGAACGATCGTCAAACCGCTCCGCCGAAGCGCCCCTCGCTCCCAGGTCGAGCGCACGGCGCCGAGCGCCCCTCGCCCCGAACAGACAGCCGACAGCCTATCGGAATCGGGCAACCAACCGGATCGCCGGGTTGCGTCGGATCCTGCCGACGCGCGCGCCGAATCGCCTCCCCCGAGGCGAAACGAATCCCGATCCGACGAGACCGCCGACCGCCGATCCCAACGACGGTCGCCCGAAGCCGATTCCTCGGCCCCGCCGCCCCCATCCAAGCGAAGACGGGACGTGCGGGTTGCCGCGCCCCCACGCCGCTCCGACGATCGATCTGCATCGGCGTCCGCTGCGACTACGCCTCCCAAACGTCGCGACACCGGCAGGGCATCGAGCTCCGAGGCCGCTCCCGAGCGAAGGACAACGCGAGCCGCGCCCGCATCCCCATCGCCCAACGAGCGACGCAAGGCGAAACCTCCGACCCGCCCGAAGGACCGGATACAGCGGGGCGAAAGCCTGCCCGATTAACGGTGCAACCGATGCGAATCGGACTCCTCGGCGGCACCTTTGATCCCATCCACAACGCCCACCTCTTCATCGCCGAGGACGTCGCCGCCCGGTTTCGTCTCGATCACCTCCGGATCATCCCCAACGGCTCCCCGCCCCACAAGCAGGACAGCCCCACCACGCCAGCCCATCATCGCCTCAGGATGGCGCGGCTCGCCGCCGCCGAGGCGTCCAACGTGGACGCGGACGGCATCGAGGTAGAACGCCCAGGCCCCTCCTACACCGTCGATACCCTGCGCGAGCTAAGGTCCGCCCATCCGAACGCCGAGCTCGTCTTCATCACCGGCATCGACGCCATCGCCGAGATCCAGACGTGGAAGGAGCCGTACGAGGTTCTGAACCTGTGCACCATGGTCGCCGTCCATCGGCCCGGTTTTCCCGTCGACATCCTCGATGCAGCGCTCCCAGAGCCCCTGAGACGACGGATCATCATCCATGACATCCCCGAGATCGGGATTTCCTCAACGATGATCCGGAATCGGGTCGCGTCCGGCCTGCCCATCCGCCACCTGACGCCCGACTCCGTGGTGGAGTACATCCTCCGTCATGGCCTCTACACCGACCGCAGAACTCCATAGATCGAGTCCGTTCGGATCTGCGCCGAAGGGTGGAACCAACGACCGGCGACATGCGTCCTGTTTATTGCGCCGTAACACCTGGGTGTATTCCCCGCGCCTCTGCGCATCGGAGATCAACCTATGACGCTGCTCAACCTCGGCAAACCGCTGAACGCCGATGTCACCTCCTCCATCGCCGCCCTTTGCGGCAGCAAACTGAGGCGAGTGATCGATCTCGATCCCAAGATGAACGACTCCACGCCCCTTCCACCGCAGGTCCGGGCTCTTCTCGACTCCGTAGGATTCACGGCCAGAGCGTGGAGCGAGACCCAGGTGGTCCTGAGTCTGCCCGAAGACCCGGTACTCGCCACCGTCCTCGTCGCGGAGATCGCCGGGCTGCGAGGCAGAGCCCCGAGGATCGTTCGCTACCGATGGAATGAAAGCGGCGCCCGCGAACCCATCGAAGTGATCAGCCTCCACGAAGTCCGCAAAGCCTCTCGAGAACAGCGAAAGAGCGCCATCCGGCCCGCATAATCCGACGGAAGCCTTCCACCTCCATTCCGCTCTGCCGAACCCGTCCACCGGCAGGCAGGAGGCGGCGCCATGCGACGGCGAAGATAGGAGCGTGAGCCGAAGGGACGCCCTGCAGATCGGAGCCGACGCGCGCAACAAGGCCGCCCGTGATGCCCTGAGCATCTATCGAGCTGGCGTCGAAGCCGTCCGCGCAGACGCCGTTCTGGGACGGACGATCTCCATCCAGGGCCCGAACCTCCGCCTCGGCGCCCTGACGTTCCGGCGGGAAGCGTACCGCCGCAT
Source organism: Chthonomonadales bacterium (assembly GCA_013360745.1). Classification (GTDB taxonomy): domain Bacteria; phylum Armatimonadota; class Chthonomonadetes; order Chthonomonadales; family CAJBBX01; genus JABWBA01. The sequence continues at coordinate 61,915 of JABWBA010000007.1, forward strand.
CGTCCTGCTCGGCGCCGGCAAGGCCTCCGCAGCGATGGCCGGAGCCGCCGAGGACATCCTGGGCGATTGGGTCACAGACGGCCTTGTGGTGACCAGAGAAGGCCACGGTGAGGATCTCCGCCGTGTCCGGACCCTCTTTGCCGGCCATCCGGTGCCCGATGAAGGCTCCCTGGCCGCGGGCAGGGCCATGGCGGAGCTCGCCGGCGGCATGACCTCCGACGACCTCGCGATTGTCCTGCTGTCCGGAGGCGCCTCGGCGCTCCTCGAACTGCCCGTGGCCGGCATCGATCTCGACCACCTCCGCGCGACCAACACGGCGCTCCTGCGGTGCGGGGCGACGATCGACGAGGTCAACGCCGTGCGCCGATGCCTGTCCAGGATCAAGGCCGGCGGCCTGACCCGACTCCTTGCGCCCGCCCGAATCGTCTGTCTCGTCCTCTCCGACGTCCTCGGCGACCCCCTGTCGGTCATCGGCTCGGGCCCCTGCTGGACGGAATCCTCCTCGGCCCCGTCCGGCCTCGCGACCATGGAGCGCTACGGCCTCGAACAAGAGCTGCCCCAGCCGGTGGTGAGCCGTCTCCGTCAGGCCCAACCGCCGAGCGACAGCGGCCCTCCCGTGGATCACATCATTGTCGGGAACATCCGAACGGCAGTAGACGCCGCGCGCGCCCGGGCGGCGGAACTGGGGTATACGCCCGCGGTCCTCACGGCCGCCATGGAGGGAGAAGCTCGGGTCATCGGGGCCCTGGCGGGCGCCATGGTGCGGGATCGCCCATGGACCCTGGAGTCCAGTCCCGTCAACTGCCTGATCATGGGCGGCGAGACGACAGTCACCGTGCGGGGCAGCGGCATCGGCGGGCGATGTCAGGAGTTCGCCTGCGCCGCCATGCGGTCCCTATCGGGCGTGGAGGACGCAGCCCTTCTCGTCGCCGGCACCGACGGGACGGACGGTCCCACCGACGCGGCCGGCGCCCTGATCGACGGACGGAGCCTCGACCTCGCGCTGGGGCAGGGGCTTACGCCAGAGCAAGCCCTCGCCGCAAACGACACCTACACCTTCCTAAACGCCGCCGACTCGCTGATCCGCACCGGCCCCACCGGCACCAACGTCGGCGATCTCGTCATCGGGCTCCTGGCCCCCAGCGCCTAGGCCCGCGCGAGCGCTCCCATCGGATCCCACGGCGGCAGCGCCACCGGCTCCATCGCCAGGATCTCCAGCAGCTCCGGCGACAGGTACCGCTTCTCCACCGCCACCTCGTAGTTGTACTCGTCGAACCACGGGTCGGTCATGACCATGAAGCCCTTGTTGCCCGGCTTGTCGCCCCAGCTGTTCTCCACCCGCCACTTCGTCGGACGATCCGCCTCATCGAGATCCACGCCCGTAAACACCATCGCGTGGTTCATGGCGCTCTGGCCGTAATCGAGCCGCTCCGCTTTGTCCAGACCGAACTCCAGACCGTATACCGGCTCATACTCGAACAGGTCCAGATCCAGCAGCCCCAGATCCCGATCGAACATCTTGCCCACATCGCACCCAAACCAGACCGGCTTGCCGTCTTTGAGCATGGCCACCGCCGCCTGTTTCATCACCTCAAGGCCGACGTTCAGGTACCGGATGATCTCCCCCTCAACCACGTTGCCCAGGTAGCTGATGGTGTACACCGTATCGAAGCGTTTCGACGCCTGCGGACAGTGGATCAGACAGACCATGTCGTCCAGGTTCGGTTGAACGTAGCGATCCGTGAACGCTCGGGGCGTCAGTTCGCCGTCCCGATGAAAGGCCTTCTCCGAATCGCGCCATTGCCACGGAAAGGAGGCAGGCGGCACGCCCAGGTGGATGCACAGCATCCTGTAGACCTCCGACAGCATGCGCTCCTTATGGCCCCGGAGCTCAACCTCCCCATGGCCCTGCCGATGCAATCGCCGAAGGAGCGCCGCGTACTCCCGAAGCTTCAGCGTGATCCGCTCGTTCATCACGCCGGTGGAACTGCTGCTCTCCGTCTCCGGCATGACCGACTTGGGCACGACCCCGTACTTGCGGACCAGGTTGGCGAACATGTCCCATTGCCCGCCGTCCTGAATCGGGGCCTGCACCAGCCACTGGATCAGTCGGCCGTCGGTATCCTCGTCCAGAGTCGATAGGATGCTCTCGAGGAAGTAGTTGGCCTTCTCCAGCTTGTCCCAGAACATCAGGTAGTTCTGCGAGAACTCGAAGTTCTCGAGGCCCATCCGCTCCGCCGTCTCCATGCGCCACGTGTTCAGCCCCGCGAAAAGCCAGCAGCGGCCGCTGGCGTTCTGGCTCGTCGCCTCGCCGGCCTTCACCATGTGGGAAAACGTATGGTTGCAGCGAACGACCGCCTCGCGGTTCATGCTGATTGCGCGGACAGACGTCTTCGTCACGGCGTTCATCGCCGCGCGATGGACGGGGTCCGCAGTAAAACGTTGTCGATATATGTCGAGTTGCTTCTCGGTAATGGCTGCGCCGGTTTCAGGCAAGGCTTTACTCCTGTTGGTTCCGGCCAGAGAGCCTCACCACGGTCCTTCAGGCTCACTCCGGTCGATCACGAGATGCCCATAGAGTACCGCGTTCCGGCGGGTTCCCGGGTCACGCTGGCCGCAATGCTCCAGATCGCCGGCGGTCGGCTACGCAGCGATCGACAGTTCACAGGCAGAACCGTTCGATCCTTCCTGCCTCGACTCGGAACAGGCCCGCCTGCGACAGGATCTCATCGGGAAAACCGCGCAGGTTGGTGCAGGTGATGAACGTCTGACAACGCCCGCTCAGCCGACGAAGCAGCCTGCGGCGACGCTGATCGTCCAGATCCGACATCACATCGTCCAGCAGCAGAACCGGTTCTTCGCCGCTGACCGCCTCGATATAGTCCAGTTCCGCCAGTTTTATACTCAGGACGACGGTCCGCTGCTGCCCCTGCGAGCCGTAGACCCGAGCTTCAAGGCCATTGATCGCGAACCTCAGGTCGTCTCTCTGAGGACCGGCCAGCGTGGTGCCGCGCCGTAGTTCCTCCTCCGCAACCCGCTGCAGGGCCTCTTCGTACCGCTCCTTTGCGAGCTCCGGCCCGTCGTCCGCCTGCAGCGATGGATTCGGATGGTAATGAACGCTGAGATCCTCCGCGCCGTCGCTGAGCTCCCGATGCGATTGACCGGCCAGTTCCGACATCTCCTGCACAAAGTCCCGCCGATGCAGGAGCAATCCGATCCCGTACCGGACGAGCTGGGACGTCCATGCATCGAGACCGCTGTTGGCCGACCATCGTTCACGGAGAGACTTCAGGAGCTTATTGCGCTGCAGCAGGATCCGTTTGTATGCGCCGAGGTCCTGCAGGTAGGGCAGGGATGTCTGGGCTAGGGCAAGGTCCATATGCCGGCGTCGACAGGAAGGTTCTCCGGTGATCAGCCTGAGATCCTGCGCGGCAAACACGACCGCGCGCAGAACACCCAGAAGATCGACGGCGCGCTCGGTGGACGCGGCGTTGATGGAGGCGTGTTTCTGTTCACTTCGGCCTAGAGTAAGCGCGATCCTGGCGGAGCTGCCGTCGCTCTGTCGGACCGTCGCTGAGGCCCTGGACTGGCTCTGACCGCTCTGGATGACTTCCGTGTCGCGGACGGTGCGGAAGCTCTTCGTCGTCGCAAGCATGTAGATCGCTTCGAGCAGGTTGCTTTTTCCCTGGGCGTTGTCGCCGACGAGGATATTGACCCCGGGGACGGGCTCAACATGCAGGCTCGGATAGTTCCGAAATCGGTCTAGGGAGATCTCTTCGATGAGCATCCGGTCCGATTCTCAGTGTGGATTCATTATCAAAGAGTTATGGCTTATAGATAGAACCGACGATGTTGATGTCGGTGTGCGCAGTGTGCGTAACGTGCAGCTGCTGAAGGATTGAGCGTGGGAACTATACACCGCGCGAGGGGCTGACACGCAGCGCTCCAACAGAATCGCTTGCGCACGGACCGGGATGATCGCCGATAGGAGAGGTTGAGCGATGGGTACCGCGTAACTGGTGCGTAATCACCGACTGAGCCGGGATCGAAGGCTGAGGACCATATTTCGCAGCTCGGAATCCCGCGTGAGAGAACTCTCGATCTTTTGCGCGGCTCTCTGTATCGTCGTGTGATCGCGGCCGCCAAAGGCCTCCCCGATCGCGCGGCAGGAGTCACCGCAGAGCTCCCGGGCCAGGTAGACCGCGATCTGCCGGGCCCGGGTTGTAGGCGTATCGCGACGATGGCTCCGAATCGCTTCAGCCGTCGTGGCGAAGGCCTCGGCGACCGCTTCGATGACGGTGTCGATCTCGAGCCGGGGTTTGGCCGTCACCGGCCGTTTGTCGATGTAGAAATGGGTGAGCACGGACCGCGCGAGATCGATGCTGACCGGCTCGCCCAGGACGGAGCTGTGGACGGCGAGGCGTGTCAGCGCGCCCTCCAGCGCGCGTACGTTGGATTGGATGGCCTCCGCGATGAAGTAGAGGACGTCCTCGGGGATGGCCCATCCTTCCGTCTGGCAGATGCGCAGGAGGATCGCCACGCGGGTTTCGACGGCAGGCGGAGAGACATCGGCGATCAGGCCCTGCTCGAATCGGGTCCGCAGCCGGTTGTCCATCGTTCTGAGCTCGCGAGGCGTCGTATCGCTCGTAACGACGATCTGCCGGCGCGTTTGATGCAGAGCGTTGAACGTGTGGAAGAACTCCTCCTTGGTGTGTTCCTTGCCGGCGATGGACTGGATGTCGTCGACCAGCCACACATCGACGCTCCGGAAATAGCGCCGGAAGAGATCGAAGCTCTTCTCACGAAGCGATCGGACGTAGTAATGCGTGAAGGTCTCGCCGTCGATGAGCGCGATGCGGAGCCCGTTATTGATCTCGTGCAGCCGTCGGGCGATCGAGTGGAGCAGGTGGGTTTTGCCCAGGCCCGAGGGGCCATAGACGAAGAGCGGGTTGAAGTGCCGGCCCGGCTCCGAGGCCACCTGTTCCGCCGCGGTATAGGCCAGCCGGTTGCTCTGATCAACGATAAACGTATCGAAGGTAAGCTTCTCGTTGATGGGAAGGCACATTCGGGTATGAAGGTCCTCGAGATCCCGTTCGTCCTGCTCCGCCTTCCGTCTGGAGCGCGCGGTCGGTCGTTCCGGCTGCGGCGCATCCGCCGTCCGCTCCGGTTCGGGTTCCGTCGGATTCCGATCGGCCGATGGCTTGATGGTATAGACGACCTCGACGGCATGGCCGAGCACCGTCTCAAGAGCCGCCCGAATCGTCGCCGCGCACCGCCGTTCGATCCACTCGCGCGCAAAGGAATGGCCCACGGCAAGCTCGAACCGGCGGTCCCGCAGACGGATGGGTTGCGACGGCGCAACGAAGCTCGTATACGACACCGTGGTGAGCTTATGGACGAGGAGTCCGAGAGCTTTCTCCCATGCGCGCTGTGCCGCGAGGGATTCGTCGTCTTCGAGTAAGGAGGTTTGCCGTTCAGCCATGGTAAAAGGAGCGCACCGCTGCGTAGGCGGGCATTATAGCAGACCCTTCGGTGTCGAACTACTGGACAAGTGTTTCGCCTCGGGTTCGTTCGGCCTGATTGGCTCGGCGCTTCGTCTGCGATCCGGACTGGCCGAGCGTTGAATCCCGCAGCTGCGGCGCTGGTATTGGGCTCATGCGTCCTTCATGCGGGGTGGAACCTGTTGGTAAAGCGCGCCACGGATAAGGACACCTTCACGGCTGCCTATCTCACCGCGTCGTGTGTTCTCTATGCGCCGCCAGCTCTCTATTTCGCCCTGCGGACATCGATACCCTTCGCGGGTTGGTTATGTATTATCGCATCCGGAACCCTCTATTCGCTCTATTTTCTGGCGCTCGGCAGGGCCTATTTCCACGGCGATCTTTCGGTCATCTACCCGGTCGCAAGAGGGGTGGGTCCGGTGTTGACGGCCATCGCCGGCCATCTCATCCTCGGCGAAAGGGTCACTGCGGCGGGCGCGGCGGGCATCGCCCTGATCGCCGGCTCGGTCTTTGCCCTCCAGGTTCCCGTGGCGCGACCGGACCGCGAGGGGGCGCCGGTTGCAGCGCTCCTCTGGGCCGGCTGCGTTGGGGCCCTCTACGCCGCCTACAGCATCATCGACAAGCAGGGCGTCGGAGTGATCCGAGTCCATCCGTTCGTCTATATCTACTTCGCCTATGCCGTCTCGGCGCTCATCGTGATCCCGCTGATCGTGCTCCGGCACGGCCTGCGGCGGACGCTGCGCGATTGGTGGAAGGACCGAACGCCGGCTGTGCTCGTCGGCCTGCTCAACATCGGCGCCTACACGCTCGTTCTCATCGCGCTGAGTCTGCCCCGGTCGCCCGTCTCCTACGTCGTGCCCCTCCGTACGGCGTCCGTCCTCGTCGGCGTCCTTGCAGGGATCCGGGTATTGAAGGAAGAAGGAGCGGTCGTGCGCATTGCGGCGGCCTGCCTCGTGATGGTCGGTGTGGCTCTGATCGCCTGGAAGGGTTGACCGCGCCGTCGCGCCGTGGAGGGGACGATGAAGACGGACCTGGAACGGTTTCTGGACTGCATGGAGTATCGGCCCTCGGACCGGCGTCCCAACCACGAGCTGGGCGTCTGGCCGCAAACCGTCGAACGATGGCGGCGGGAATCCCCGCAGACCGTGGCCGATTTCCGCTGGAACTGGTTCGTCGATGAGCCCGGAATCGGCCTCGATCGGAGGGAGTACATCCCGGTCCATTACGGTTTTCTGCCGCCGTTCCAATATGAGCTTCTGGAGGAGACGGAGGCCTACGAAACCTTCCGGGATGAGCTGGGGATCGTCCGCAAGGCGCTGAAGGAGGGCGCCCTCTGGGGCGGCCGGATGTCCATGGATCAATACCTCGACCATCCCGTGAAAGGCCCCGAGGACTTCCCGGCGATACGGAAGCGGCTGGAGGCGGCCATACCGGCCCGGTACCCGGCCAACCTCAATGAGTCGATCGAGCGGTGGAAGCTGCGGGACTATCCCCTCGTACTCGGCGTCAACTGCGCCGCCAACGGCTTCTACTGGCGCGCACGGGAGTTCATGGGCACCGAAGAGCTCAGCATGGCCTGGTACGACCATCCGGCCCTGATGCACGAGATGATGGAGTTCTTCGCCGATTTCATCATCGAGACGAGCCGCCCGGTCCTGCAGCAGATCACCGTCGACTATTTCACCCTGAACGAGGACTTCGCCATGAAAAGCGGCCCTCTGCTCGGCCCGCGCGTGTTCCGGACGTTCATCCAGCCCCACCTCACGCGCCTCGTTGCGTTCATGAAAGGCTCAGGAGTCCGCTATGTCGCCGTCGATTCCGACGGGGATCCCACCCCGCTGATACCGCTGCTGATGGATGCCGGCGTCGATATCGTCTGGCCCATCGAGAGGGCATCGGAGGTAAGCCCGCAGGCATGGCGCCGCAAGTTCGGCCGCTCGCTCCGCCTCTGGGGAGGAGTGGACAAGCGAGAACTCGCCCGAGGCCCCGCCGCGATCAGCGCCCACCTCCGGGAGTTCATCCCCCTCATCGAGGAAGGCGGCTTCATCCCGACGGTCGACCACACCGTGCCGCCCGACGTCCCGTGGGATCACTTTCGGCGCTACCTCGACTCGAAGACGGCCCTGCTCGAGGGGCGCTTCGGCGATATCTAGCCGCTCGGTCCCCGTCGGCCCGGTCGAACCCTCCCCCGCTCGGCCTCCCTGCTCCGATCAGCGCGCCTTGCGCACGGCCCTGGCGGCTTCCACAGCCTCCCGGCTGATCACCTGGGCCAGCGTCGGCCCGTAGAAGCTGACGCTCGCCTCATAGCCGCCCCGCTCGTACTCCGAGGCGTCCAGCATATAGCTGATCCATTCGTCCGCCAGGCCGCCGATGATCGCCCCCCGCGCGTGGGCCGCCGTACGCGCCTCCCGTTTGAGCCTGAGGCCCGGCCCCGCCGCCAGCTCACCCGGAACGCCGACGATCAGCAGGTCCCCCAGCCTCAGGCAGGAGACGTGCGTCGACTCCGGAGCCAGCCGATCCAGCGCCCGTTGGGCGATCTCCGGCGCCATGCCGTATTCCGCGCCCCCGGTCTTCATGAAGTCGGGATGCCACCGCCGTTCAGGCAGGGTGACCGGCCGGTACGCCACGGCGATCGGCAGCCGCGCCGTCGTCCCGACCCGCGCCCAGACGCGGTAGGCTTCGCCCGCCAGATCCCGGCCATAATGCTCGGCTTGCTCGTAACCCGTCGCACCGCCGCGCGAGACGGGAGCCTGGTCGCCCTGTGCGCCGTTGGCGTACAGCGTCGTGACCCCGCCTCCGATGCGCGTGGCGAGCTCCCGGCGCATGAACCCGGGCCAACCGGCGGAGAACGCCATATCCGCCGGGCCGAGGAACGTCGGATGGGCCGTCCACTGGACCAGAGCTGCGAGCGGTCGGCCGTCGAGCCGATCGCAACGGATCACCGTCAGCGTATCGTCGACCGTGGCCCCGTCGGTACGCCTGTTCTGGTTCCAACCGCGGAGCCGGGCCTGCGCCCAGCCCAGCTTAACCGCCACGAGCGATTGGGACGCGTTCCGAACCAGACGTTCGAGGCGCTCCAGCGTGAAGTCCAGCAGCTCCTTCTGAAAGATGCCGAGCTGTGGGATGCCCAGATCGTTGCGCGGCGCGATCGCGGTCATGTCGATCCCCGCGTGCGTGTGGCTGGGGAGTAAGATCAGGCCATCGAACGCCGGCAGGCCGCTCGCCAGCCGCTGCAGCAGGGCGTTCCGAACGTCCGGCGGGAACGCAAGAACATCCGCCGTGACGATCGCAACCCGCCGACCCGACTCCTCGAGCACGAGAGCCATCGCCAGCAGAGGATCGTGCACCCCGGTCGCCGGCCGACTCATCCGCTCGCCGTACCCTCCCAGGGCCGCCTTCATCGACATCGGCGGTGTGAGATCGATCTCGGCCGCACCCCCCCGCAGCGCCGACGACTGGGGCGCCCCGCCCATGACGCATACTATAGCTAAGGCGAACAACATCACCGACCCTCCCTCAAATCGGCCCGAATGCCCCGATGGCCGACGTCCGTTCTAGCGTACACCACGAAGCCCCATTACCGGGAGATGTCGGGCCGCTCGGGTCCGCTTCCGGCGCCCGCACCCCCCCAACCGCTCGATCCTCGATCCGGAACCGGCGCACTTGCCGCGGATCCGATCGTAGAGTAGAGTATCCCGGCGCGCGAGCGCATCGGGAGTCAACCATGGGCAAAGCCCTACATCACCGACAGGTTCGGAGGTCAACGATGACCCAACCAGGCCCCTTTCCCCTTGTCGTGGATCGCCTCATCCTCCTCAGTCTCATCGCCGCGATGGGAGCGCTCCTCTCGGCCGCCGTACAGGCCGAACCCGTGAAACACCGTACCGATTGGTTCCGCAAGGCTGGATGCGGAGTCTTCGTCCATTACCTCAACGGTCTGCAGAACAATCGCGACCAGCTCCATAGCCTCGGCAGGGAGACCACCTGGGACGAATGCGTCGCCGAGTTCGACACGGAGCGCTTCGCTGATGCCATGCAGGAGGTCGGAGCCGGCTACGTGATCTTTACCATCATGCAGGGCACAAGCCACCTGATCGCACCCAACAGGGCGTTTGACCGGATCACCGGCTACAAACCGGGCGAAGCCTGCGCGCGGCGCGACCTCGTGCTCGACCTGCACCGATCCCTGAGCAAACGGAACATCCCGTTGATGCTCTACTACACCGGGGACGGCCCCCGCGTCGACCCGAAAGCCGCCCAGGCGTTCGGCTGGCGTCAGCCCGTGACGCCCGCGTTCGTCCGCAAATGGGCCCTCGTCGTGCAGGAGTACGGACTCCGGTACCGCGATAAGGTCAAGGGCTACTGGGTCGACGGCATGTACCCGTTCATCGGGTACGACGACTCCCGCCTCGCAACGATGGCCCAGGCGCTCCGCGCAGGCTATCCCGACCGGATCATCGCCCTCAACCGCGGCGTCGATCCCACCGTGATGTCCTATACTCGGCATGAAGATTTCACGGCGGGCGAACAGAACCGGTTCTACGACGTGCCCCGGGAACGCTGGATCGACAACGAGCAGTGGCATATCCTGTCCTATCTGTCGCCGACGTCCTGGGCTCAGCCCGGATGCGCCTACGCCAAAGAAGAGCTCGCCGACTACGTCGCGAGCGTCCACAGCCGGGGCGGCGTCGTCTCCATCGAAGCGATGCTCTTCCGAGACGGCTCCCTCGACCGTTCCCAGATGGAGCTCATCAAAGCCGCCACCCGCGAGGTCCGCCAGGGCAAACCCCGGGAGCCCGTTCCGCCCGGCAACCTCGCCTATCGCAAACAATCCCGGATTCTAAGCCTGGACGGGTCGCACCCGCTGATCCCCAACTCCGGACGACATTTCGCCCGATACGGCGTCGACGGCCGGCCCGACACCCTGGCGCAGGGGGCGGAGGAGTGGCCCTGGACCTATGAGGTCGACCTGGTCGACACCGTGCCCGTCCGCCGCGTCAGGCTCACCTTCGGTCCGACCTACGCCACCCGCTTCGAGATACGGCTCTCGAGCGATGGGCAAGAGTGGACCGTCGCCGCGGCGAGGGACGGGCACGATGGAACGCCGTTCGACCAAACATTCGAACCCATGCCGGCGCGCTACGTCCGGGTCTGCGCCCTCAAACCGGACGGCCCCGACCAGCCCGGCGGCCAGATGGCCGTCGCCGAGCTCGAGGTCTATCGATAGGGCGGCGCCGTACGGCTATCCGTTGGGAGGGCTGCAGAAGCCCGCCGCTTTCCATCCCGACGCTAAAGGGGCCGGATCTCCGGCGTGCGCGGTGGAAATCACACGGTGTAGACGTGTCGGCGCCCTTGCGAGCCGTCGGACCCGTCGGTCCCGATCATCAGGACCATGGAAGGAGGATTCGCCTGCGCCGCCGAACGTCACCCCGAACCAGTGTTGCCACGCTTGACCGAGGAGTGGATACGCCATGTTGAGACGGATGATCAGCGCCGGAATTCTTGTGACCGTCGGCGCGGTCGCCTCGGCTGCCGCGGTTCATGCCGGGTGTCCCGAAGCCCTCAAGGCTGTCGGCGCCGCCCTGACTGCGCTGGGCAGCCTGGCCGGCAATGTGTTCGCCACGGACCTGCACAATGCGCTAACCAGGCGGTCGCGGTCGCCCAGAGATGAGGCCGTCAACCACGACATCCTGCGCGCCATAGGCCGGGCGACCGCCATGCTGCTCGAGTCGGCCGCCGACGACACCCGAGCCCTCCGTTCCATGGCCGAAGCGGTCCCGGCGTGGTGGGTTGGATGGGCCACCGTTTCTGCGGACAGTCCTCCGGAGGCGGCCCCCGACGATGCCGACGTTCGCGAGATGATTGCGGCCATGGCTCGCGCCGACACAGCCGGGTCCGGAGGCGCCTGTGAGATCCCGGGCGTCACGCTCGCGCCCGAGGCTTTCTGGAAGAGTGCGCTGGATGCCCTCGCGGTTCAGGCGAGCGTTAAACCGACCGAGGACCTCCTGAAGGGTGTCGCGAAGCGCCTCGAAACCGAGCTTCCCTGGTATCTGCGCGAAGTTCTGAAGGAAGACGCGGTTGCCGGCGGCAAGGCCTACCCCGCGCTCATGCTCGACATGATGGGCAGCATCCTCGGGTCGGTATCCGAGATCATGACCGGGCTGAACGCTCTGTCCGACGACGAGCGGCAGCGCCATGCCGAGGTGATGCGGGCGCTGGACGCTCTCGCGCAAAACGCGCGCGACCAGGGCCGAACGTTGGCCGCCAGGCTCGACCCGTCCCAGTACGCTCAGCTCAAGGAGCAATGGGACAAAATCGACGCTCAGTATGACAGCATTGTCAAGGAGCTCAAGGACATCGGCGAGAAGGTAGATAACGTCGGCGAAAAGCTCGAGGACATCGGCGAGAAGGTGGATAACCTCGTGGAGAGGTTCGACGCCCGCGCCGGTTCGCTGGGCCACTCTCACGAATCGCCTCCTCCCCCTGTCGCCCCGATCCCCGAACCTGGGGCGCTGGCGGTGTATGAGCCCCGCGACGCCGAGAAGGACGCCGTGGCGGCCGCCATGTTCCGGGCGGATGGGTCCTTCGGCGTCGGAGCGCTGGTGGGCATGGCGGGCGTGGGCAAGACCTACCTTGCCGAGCTGATCGCCTGGGAGCGCCGGGACCGGCTCCCTGGTGGGATGCTCCGTCTGGAGCTCGAACCGGGGTCGGACGCCAGGGAGGATGAGCTCGCCGCCGAGCTGTGCGCGCGCTACGGGGTGACCGTGTCCGGTGGCATGGACCCCGCCCTCGCCCTGCGCGCCCGCCTTGCATGTCCGCTCTCCATGCTCCTCATCGAGAACGTGGATGCCCATGAACAGGTGGCGCCCGTATCGGCCTTGATCAAGGCCTTGCCGGGGATTCCGGCGCTGATCACGGGCCGGTGCGTCACGCTCCGGAATGTCCGCGGATGGACCGTGCGGGAGTTAGAGCCTTTCGACAGGAAGCAGTCCGACAGCCTGCTGGATCGGGAGATGGGAGCGCATGCGAGCCGGCTGTCGGAGGAGGACCGGCGGAGGCTGTTCGACGATCTGGGCGGCGTGCCTCTGGCCATCGGCATAGCCGCCAGCCACATCCGCCGGATCGGCGGCAGCGCGTCGGCGTTCCTCGACGACTTCCACCGGAGCAAGGCCGGCATCGCCCACGCACCCGGCTCCGATCAGGAGCGGAACCTGCGCGCCGCCATCGAGGTGAGCGTCGGGGCCTTGAAGGCCGCTGTCGGCCACGATGCGGTGGCCGGTCTGGCGCGCATGGCCTTCGGACCGGCGGCGGGCATGGGGGCCGATCTTGCCCGGACCGTCTCCGGGCTGGACACCGATTCATTTCGTGGGCGCTGCGCCTCTGCCTCTGAGCTATCCCTGCTGCGCCTGCGGGCGGGCGACAGCGGCATCGAGCACGTGGGATTCCATCCGCTGGTGGCCGAGGTCCTGCGCGACCACGGAGACGAATCGGCGGCGCTGGAAGCCATGACCGATTGGTTCGTGCAGCATCTGCCCGAAGGCGGTGACGACCAGGGGGAGCGCTGGGGGCGGATCCAGGCCGAGCTGCCGGCCCTCGAGCGCTGGCTGGGCGCGGTTCCCGAAGCGCGTCTGCGGGAGGCGGGGCGCGCCGGAAGCCGGTACGCCATATTCAACGGTCCCTACCGGTGGTGGGCTCCGCTGTGCGAGCGGCTGATCGCCTCCGGCGCCGCCGCCGACCGGTCGATCGCGAGATGGACCCTCGGCATCGTCCAGTACAGGGCTGGCGACCTCGACGGGGCGCTCGCGACCGCGCAGGCCATGCGCCAGGAGGATGCCGAGCGTGGCGCCGAGCGCCACGCCGCCTTCGCCGCCGGGTTGATCGCGGACATCCTCCAATTGCGTGGCGATCTGGACGAAGCGTTGCGGATTCGTCGTGACGAGGAGTTGCCCGTCTACGAGCGTCTGGGGGACGTGTACTCCCGCGCTGTGACCATGGGCAAGATCGCGGACATCCTCTTCTCGCGTGGCGATCTGGACGA
>JABWBA010000057.1 GCA_013360745.1 Chthonomonadales bacterium
CGGCGGCTTTGCGCTGCATAGGCGCGTCCGCCGGTTCGAACCGACGCAGGGAGGGGCTCGGTCTGGTCTGCGCAGGAGTGGAATGCTGCGCCTTCTGGGCGTTCGGCGCGGCCGCAGGCGTGTCGGCCAGCGGCGCGGCCGGGGCGGGATCGGATGGCCGGACCTCAGCCATTCGGTCGGCGCCGCCCATGGAACGCATCGCCTCGGAGCTGGTTCGTTCAGCGGCGGGTTCACTGCGGTGGAGCTCCGGTGTCCCGATCCGATCTCGCGTCAGGGCGACCATCGCGATGACCGCAGCTGCGCCGACGGCCATACGCCAGCCGGTCCACCATCGCCCCCGATCTCTGCCGGGATCACGCGCTTGCGTTGGCTCTGCGTCGTTCTCCTCGGCCCAGCGATCGATCGCGCGACGGGCCATGCCCGAAGGGGCCGGTGCAGAGCGGATCGGCTCGAGGAGCTCGCGGGTTTCGTCGGATGTCAGAGGTGTTCGGGAATCCATCACCACCGGGCCTCCGTGCGCCAGCGGGCGAGCGAGATGCGCGCCCGATACAGCTCGTTCTCCACCTTCTTGGCGTTCCATCGAAGCGAATCGGCGATCTCCCGAGTGGACCAGCCCTCGACGTCCTTGAGCCACACCGCGATCCGCTGTTGCGGCGTCAGGGTCCCGAGCGCCTCCAGCGCCTCCATGCGGGCGAGAACCGAAGCCTCGATCGTTCCCTCGCCGGACGGCGCCTCTTCGGCGGCCACCATGGGCAGCACGGGCCGCCGTTTGCGCCTCGTTTCGAGACACACGTTCACCGCGATCCTCTGCAGCCAGGTTTTCACCGATGCATCCCCCCTGAACGATGGCAGGCCCTTGATGGCCCGGAGAAAGGCTTCCTGAACCGCGTCCTCTGCATCCTCCGTACGACCGAGGATGCCCAGGCACAGTCGATAGAGGGTCGTTTCATGAGGCGTCAGCAACCGCTCCAGGGCGGCACGATCTCCCGCCCGGCACGCGTCCAGCAGATGATTGTCGCCGGCGGTCAATCTGATGATCCCGCCTTCTGCGCGCGACGCCTCAAGGCCCTGCACGCGCCCCCTCCGTTTCGGCTCTCTCGTTGGATTAGATGAGAGGGGTCGGTGGAATCACTCAGGCGCATGGCGAAAGGGCTACCGATGGGCGGATCACAGGCGATCACACGGCCCGAGGGCCAGCGCCTTTGAGGCGGTGGTCAATCGCCGCGCAGGGGATACCGGATATGGGAAAGCGGCCCCTCGTCGCTGAAGAGCCAGGCGTCACGAGCGTCCTTGAGCGCGGCGCTCAGGGTGACCTCCCGCCCGTCGATGATCGCGTTGTCGGCGACCAGACGGACGCCATGGCTGTAGTCGACGTAGGCGGCGGCGTGGACAAGGGAAAGGGGCTGGATCGGTCGACCGTCGTTGCGCCGCCAGCCGTAGATGGCGACCTTACCGATGCGATCCGCGAGGTCTTTACAGAGCACGATGTCCTTCTTGATACCGCAGAGGATCGGACCGTTCGGTATGGCCCTGCGCTGTTCCTGAATGATCGTATGGTGCGTTACGAACGAGGTCCATGCCTCTCGGGCGCGAAGGAGGGGCCGGGGCTGCAGCGGGGCTTCGGCGACCCTGTCGATCTCATCGACCATCCGGGGCGTCGGGAGGAGGCATCCGGCGGCATCGGCGAAGCGCTGGGCGGTCGTCGGCGTCAGCGGGGTCCGGATGAAGTCGTCGTCCCAACCGACGCTCGCACAATCGGCGGTGGCCCAGATGGTCACCTCCCGATCGGTTCCCTGTCCGTCGCGCGCCTTGTAGGTCACCCTCCGGAGCTGTCGAAGGAAGTCGGGTACGTTGCCCGCTGTCCATTCCCGGAGCAGGACCTCCTCACGGGTCGGCAGGGGGTGCATGGAAGGGAGCGCGGCGATATCGGATCCTGCCATGGCGTCGGCAGGGCGGGATGGCAGGCGGAGCAGCGGCCCATCGTCGACCGGATCGATGAACCGGGTGTACCGTCGCGGTTCGCCGAACGGGTCACCGAGGCCTGTGATGCCGAAGGAGAGCGCATGGAGCACGCCGTTCTTATCGCCGACCAGCGCGCTGTGGAGGATGATGTTCGAGTAGTTCCGATCGACACGAACGTCGATCTGCCCTTTTGCATCGGTCCATCGATCGCAATCGCCGACGAGGCTCTTGACGAGCGGTCGATGGGCGTCGAGCGCGGCGCGAAGTCGGCTTGTGGCCCTCTGGGTGCCGCCCGACGCGCTGACGATCGGTTTGCCGTCGAGCGTGACCGTACGATCATCGTAGGCCACCGAGAGGAACCGTCGTTGCGCGTCTCCGTCCAGCCAGGTCAGCAGGGCTTCGGCATGGAGGCGATGATCGAAACTGTAGACGGCATCGAGAAAGGCGATTCGTTCGACCCGTTCCGGCACGGTCCCGCTCTCGAGCAAGCCGAGCAGAAAGCTCCCGCCGCCGCTATGGCCGAGGAGCGCGAGGCCGCCGTCGGGCGCGAGACGGGACCGGATTTCGGAGACGATGGAGCGTATACTGCCGGCGGAATCCCGGGCACGCTCTCTCCAGGCAGGCCAGCTCCTGCCAGGCGCCTGCAGCACGGCCAGTGTCACGGTCCGGCGGGTGATGGCCCGGTACGCACGGACCTGCGCCAGCACGTGCTGGATGTCGTACTTCCATTCGGAACCGGAACGGGGACGCCGCCCGAGGGTCTCCTGAACCGAACTGCCGTTGGGCGTAGCGTAGAGGACGAGCAAACGAGCGGAATCGCCGCCTTCTGGCTTGTTGACGGCGCAGACGATCCCGTCGCGCAGGGTCTCGATCTCGGTCCGATCGCCGCCCGAGAACCCTGCGCGCGGATATCGTACCGCCGGATACAGCGGCGTCATCGGCATGGGAGCCGATCCGCGGCCGAGCCGTCAGCTATACGTTCGCTCGTATCCATTCGCCGCAGCGGCGGTATCCGACGTCGGTTGGCTTCGGACCTTCATATTCGACGCACCAGACGCCCTGGTAGCCGACCTTCTTGAGGCAGGCGACGGCATGGTCCAGATCGATCTCACCCTCGCCCAGAACGGCGCCCCGGTAGCTTTCGCGCGATCCGAAGCCGTCCTTGAAGTGGGTATGGAACGTATGGGGAGCGAGGATTTCGTAGAAGCGGTTGATGGCGGCGATGTCGTGTCCAAACCATCGGTAGTTCATCGTATCCAGGTTGACGCCGACGCGATCGGAGCCCACGGCCTCGATCAGGGCGAGCTGACGGTCGCCGTCGTTGGTGCAATAGCCGTGATTATCGACGGCAAATCGGAGGTTGAGGGCCTCGGCGTCGGCCACGAGCCGCTTCAGACAGCCCGCCATCGCCTCGACCCAGCGCTCCTCGGGAACGCTATCCTTGGGCTGTCCGCCCTCCGTCCGGATGACCGGGCAATCCAGCAGCGTGGCGAGATGGAGGATCCGGCGCATCCGCGCCACCTGATGGGCGATGCTCTCCTCGTCCAGAACGACGAAGTCGTTGCCCGAAGCGAGCGCGGACACGCTCAGCCCGCGGGCGCGCACGGCCTCGCGCACCTGCGCAGCTCTGGCCTCCGGATCGGTGTGCTCTGCCGACCAGATATCGCCGATCTGGAGCTCGACGGTCTGGAAGCCCGCATCGCGAGCGTAGTCGAGGAACTCCTCGAAGTTGAACTGATCGAGATTGTAATGGATGACGCCGACGTTCATGGTCCGATCCTTTCCGACGGAGAGATTGCCATCCCCCTTCTTCTACCCGGTTCGGCGCATTCCCTGCCTGTCGGTGGGTATGGTGAAACGGATCGTCGACCGTGTCCGTCGTTAGGGTGTGTCCACTGGATCACGATCTATGGAGGCAACCATGAGACTGTTCGTCTGTGCAGCGGCCCTGTTCGGCTTATCGTTCTTCGCGTCGCCCGTCCGGGCTCAGGAGCAGGGCAAGGTCCTCATCACCGAGGATTTCGAATCGGGCTATACCGGATGGAGCGTGCTGGGCGACGCCGCACGCCTGTCGATCGCCACCGATCCGGAATACGTCAAGTCGGGCAAGGCCTCGCTGAAGTACGAGTACCCGCTGCAGCCGGGCGAGCTGAGCGCCCTTGTTCGGACGGTCGAAGCCGCTCCCCCGACGGATATGAAGACGATACGGTTCTGGGCAAAGGCGTCAGGGCGGGTTCTCCTCGTTGTGGCGCTCGACGAGCATGGGGGCGGACGCTATATCGCCCAGGCCTTTCTGCCGTCCGGAACATGGCAGCAGGTGGAGCTATCCCTGTCCGACTTCGTCCTGAGCACGGGCAAGGACGATCCGAAGGACCCCAACGGCAAGCTCGACATCGATAAGGTGGCGTCGCTCGGGTTTATCGACATGTCGCAGATCCTCATCAGCATGGGCGATCCCGACTTCCTCTCGCTCCTGGGTCTCGAACTGGGCCAGCGAACGATATATATCGATCTGCTGCGGGCCGAGAGCACATCGCTCCCCTCGCCGGCTGCCAATCCGAATGAGATCGTTATCGATTCCTTCATCCGACCGTTCCTCGGATGGTTCTTCACCGGGGCGGTCGAGGCGCAGCTGACCACCGGCGAGCCCCTGAAAGTCCGGGGGATGAAGATGTCCTTCGTCGCGGAAGAAGGGAAGATCGCCGCCGCGGTGCGCATGCTAACTCCCGGCAAACTCGCTTCGGCGTCCGCCCTGTGCCTGACGGCCGCAGCCGACAAGGCGACGACGCTCCTCGTTCAGGTAGAAGAGACGAGCGGCGGCAAGTACAACGGCTTCGTCGCGCTTGAGGATGGTAGGGTGGTGAAGGAGGCGACGATCAAGTTCTCGGAGATGACGGCGTCGGACGATTCGAAGGATGACAACGGCAAGCTCGATCCGGGACAGATCAAACAGCTGGTCCTGATCGATGGGGCGTTCCTGACCGGCTCCCCCGGCCGCAACACCCTCTGGGTCGGAAACGTCCGGGCGCGCCGCTAGGCTCGCACCCCGCGGACGATCGCGTCGGCGACCCGGGCCACGCGCGCCATGGCCCGGACATCGTGGACCCGGACGAGCGAGGCGCCGTTGGCGATGGCCAGGGCGGTCGTAGCCGCCGAACCCTCGAACCGATCCTCGGGGGGCGCGCCGCCCAGCAGCGCTCCGAGCATCGCTTTGCGCGAGGCGCCGACCATTACCGGAGCCCCGAGATCGGTGAGCGCACGGAGATTCCGAAGCGCCTCGAGGTTGTGCTCCAGCGTCTTGCCGAACCCGAGACCGGGATCGACGATCATCCGATCCGCGCGGATCCCGGCCTCCATCGCGGCGGCCATACGAAGCGCCAGATAGCCCCGGATCTCGGCCACGACGTCGTCGTACTCGGGCTTCTGCTGCATCGTCTCGGGCGTCCCTCGCATATGCATCAAGCAGACCGCGGCGCCCGTACGCCCGACTGTCTCGGCCATCGCCGGATCATGGCTCATCGCAGAGACATCGTTCACCATAACGGCGCCCGCCTCTATGGCCCTCTCAGCGACCGGGGCGTTTCTCGTATCGATGGAGATCGGCGCCGCGACCCGACGACTCAACGCTTCGATCACTGGGATGGCACGGGCCAGTTCTTCGTCGAGCGGTACGGCCTGCGCGCCTGGCCTGGTCGACTCGCCGCCGATGTCCAGGATATCCGCACCGTCGCGGACCATCTCGACGCCGTGGGCAATCGCCCGTTCCCGATCCAGGTACTGTCCGCCGTCGGAGAACGAATCGGGGGTGACGTTGAGGATGCCGACGATCAGCGTTCGTTCGCCCCGCCGCGCGATGTCGAGGAGCTGCTGGATCGGTTTCGATGGCGTCAATGGTACAGGCGGGTCGGGAGATCGGGCATTACTGTGTCGTCCCCTTCCGCCGCCATCTCCCTGAGCCGCTGGAGCCCCCAGTCGGTCAGCGCAAAGCCCCGCTCCAGAATGGTGCGCTCTGGCTCGCGCAGGAGTTTGGCGCGGAATACCGCATCGTTGGAGGCGAGTTCCACGATCTTGGCCAGTTCTGACGAGTCAAGGGCGTCCAGGTGCTCGCGGATCGTCGCCACCAGCGTGAGATCGTCGGACATATCCATGGCCCTCTGGAGATCGGCCATGGCGAGGCGCACCTCGCCATTGTGTTCGAACAGGAACGCCCGCTTGAGCCTGTGCATCGGCTGATTCGGTTCGCGGCGAATGACCTCGTTGGCGATGCGGAGCGCGGCGTCCGTGTCGCCGAGGCCGAGATAGGCGGCGCCCATGGCATCGCGCGCAGCGATGTGTCTGGGATTGATCCGGAGCAGCTGCTCGGAAGCCTCGACCGCCTTGCGGAAATCCCGGAGCTCCAGCAGCAGCGCCACCACGGCTTCGCGTGCTGCGACTCGATCCGGGCGGAGGTCGACGGCTTTTTGAGCTGCGGAGACGGCCTCCTGCGGCTGGCCCAGGGACTGATAGAGGCTGGCCTGGCGAAGATAACAGTTGTAGGGATCGGCGCCGAGGCGCAGGGCCTGGTCGAGGCTTGTGAGGGCTTCGGCGAGCTTGCCGTTGCGCGCCATCCGCGCGGCGCGTCTCAAGGCCGCGCTTGCGCTGCGCGGTCCCACGCGTGAGCCGGATGGAGCGGACTGCGGATCGGTCATGATCGGTAGGCTTGATGGTAGTTCGACGGCCTGGCCCGGGATTCCTCCTATGCGCCGTCGCCCGGCGTATCCTGCGCCATAGCCCACGCGGCCGCCCGATGCATGCCGGCGATCGTCTCCTCTAGATCCTGATCGGTATAGGCCTCGTTGACGGACAGGATGAGGCAGGTCTCGAGGATGCGCTCCGCCTCGGGGCACAGGCCCCGACCGTAGGCATGGGTCTGATAGGCATGCTCGCCTCTGGAGAAGGCAGAGCCGGAGGTGAAGATGGGATACTCGTAGACCGGCTGGCCGATGTAGTGGGCTCCTACCGGCAACCCTTCGGCGCGGAGCGCTCCCGCCAGCTGATCCGTCCGATGGGCATTGGCCCCCTCCGCGGCCCGCATCATATAGAACCACCACGATGGTGTGCATTGCGGCGTTATGGTGGGCGGCAGGAGCCCCGGGAGATCCGCGGTCGCCGCCATCAGCCGTCCGCACCACGACCGGCGTCGGGCGAGGATCCCTTCGAGCTTGCGCAGCTGTGCGAGAGCCACCGCAGCCTGGAGCTCCGTCATGCGATAGTTGTTCGCCAGAAAGCTGGGATTGCGAATGGCGGCATCGGGCCTGCGGTCGTAGCATTTGTCCGTGGCCAGGCGCAGCCGCGCTGCGAGTTCGTCGTCGTCCGTCACCACGATGCCGCCGTCGCCGCAGGAGATGTGCTTGAACTCGTTGAAGCTGAAGCAGCCGACGCGCCCGATGGTTCCGGCGAAGCGCTCGCCGTATCGGCATCCGAAGGCCTGGGCGCAGTCTTCGATGAGAGCCACGCCGTGCCGGGCGCACACGGCCTGCAGGGCGTCGAGGTTGCAGGCGTTGCCCGCCAGATGGACCGCAACGACGGCCGCGGTTCTCGGTGTGATGGCCGCCTCGACCGCCGCAGGATCCATCGTATAGGTCCGGGGATCGAGGTCGGCGAAGACCGGCGCCGCGCCCTGAAAGAGAATCGGGATGACGGAGCCCATATCGGTGATGGGCGATGTGATGACCTCATCGCCCGGAGCGACGCCGAGCGCGATCAGCGCCGCGTGGATCGAAGCGGTGCCGCTTGTCGTGGTGACCGCGTGACGCGCGCCGACATACGCCGCAAACGCCGCTTCAAGGGCGTAGACCTTCTTGCCCTGAGCGTAGAACAGGGTCCCCTGCTCGAGCGCTTCCCGGAGCTCCTGCAGCTCCTCCTCACCATACCGGGGCGCGCGTCCATACGGGACCGTTTTGGCGGGATGGCCGCCATCTGAGGCCGGTGTGCCTGCATCCGTCATTCTGTGTGTCTCCTTTGCCCGGCCGGATCAGTCCGTCCCGCCCAGCGGGCAGGTCGTCCCAGCGGTGATGTCGCGGACTTCAGGCCGAAAGCCGAAGCCCCATCGTTCCGTCGGCCCATCGGGATCGAGCCAGAGAACCGAGGCGTCGGGCAGGTTGGAGGAAGCGGCAATCTCCCATGCATCTCCTCGCCGACTCCAGGTGCAGCCCAGGCGCGCCTCCTCCCAATCCGCCACCTGGACGGCAGTCCACCATTCCATGCCGGCGGCCCGGGCATGATCCACCGCTTCGATCAGCGCCTCGGCGACGCCGGCAGTCTCGATGTGGGCCGGATGGAAGAGAAGGTGATGGATGCCGTGGCAGGTCAGAACAGCCTTCTGGAGTTCCCGGGCGATGGCCGGAGGCGCAAAGACGATGAGATCCTGCGTCGGCGTCGGTATCTCCAGGATCGGCAGTTCGGCCCCGTTGCGGCGTACTGGTCGGTAGGGGTGGCAGGAGCCGAAGTTGAAGCCGGCCTCGCCGGTCTTGGAGGCGCCTTTCGATTGGTCGACACGGATCCCGTGCGCGATGCACCATTCGAACCCCTCGAGGTCGCCCTCCCAGCGAAGGTAGTGGTTCTTGTTGGTCACCGGCGCTGCGCCGAAGTGGTCGGCGATCCTCCGATATTGCCGGGCGAACTCCTGGGAGCTCCATGCCGTGCCGTCAGACATCGCATCGTAATGGAACGCGGGCTCATGCCTCGCGGCGAGGATCGCCGATACCGTCTCGGGCGGATATCCGGGGTACATCACGCACCACGTCGACCGGAGACGGGCCTGCTCTAGGACGCGGAGCAAGGACTGTGCCTTCGTCGGGTCGTTGCCGTCGCTGTCGTGGGTCAGCAAGGCGAGGGCGGGCAGATTGCGGGGATAGAGCCATAGGAGGGGCAGCCGCACCCCGGCAGTCGAGGCGCCCCAGAGCACCGCTCGAACCAGCAACTCCGCCCATCGATCTGCGACCGGTTCGAGAAACGCCCGAAAGCCGGGCACACCGTCGACGTCGTCCCGATCGAAGGCCCAGTCCAGCACGCCGCCGTCGCCGCTCTTGAGAACCTCGTCGCAGATGGGACCGGTGCCATCCGGCGCGGGCACGCCGTCGTGATGGACCGCGATGCCCTGGCGGATTCGGACGATGCTGCCCGGCACATCTGGGGCGACGAGGAGGCAGCGCCCCTTGCCCCGGCTCGTCTCGACGACGGCTGCCCGTTCGGAGGTCTCACGCTGGTGGGCGTCGAGAGCCCAGGCCAGCACACGAGCATCGGGCTCCGGGCGAAAGGCGCCGCCGTTGAAGAAGTGGAGGGGCTTTCGCACGTGATCGGTCACCGGATGCGCCCCATCGACCGCGAGGTACCCCTCGCCGGTCATGCCGAGCGAACCGCCCCAGCTGGAATAGGCAGGCGCCTCTCTCGAGACGCCGAACAGATCCGGCCGTCCTGAAGCCCCGCCGACGGCAATCAGGATTCCGCCCTGCTCGACCCAGCCGGCGACGCTCTTCATCAGATCCGCATCGGCGGTTTCACCGACGGTGATGAGAACCGATATCGCCGGAAGGGCCGCCTCCAGCCCCTCCGGCGCGATCTCTGCATACGGCACGCCGTAATGGCGCAGCGTCTGGCTTACGACACCTGTGTAGGTGACCGTCCGGGCGAGGTTCGGGCCGGGCGGTGGCCAGAGTACGACGCCGACGGGGGATCCAATCTCCAAAGCTCTTGCACCTCGATCGGGGCGCGCTCCGGTCGATACCGTCGGTCCACCTGGACCAGGACGCCGAAGCGCGCGATTGCCTCAGAACTTCGAGATGCGACCGATCGGGTCCTGCACGGTCCCGCCCGCTTTTCGGATCCCGACCACCGGGGCGCCGCAGCCGTCGCGGTCTACGGCGCGGCCTTCATGGCGTCGACGTACCAGTCGAGAAACTCCGCGGTCTTCGGGTTCACGAGCGCGACTGCGTTCGGCGGTCCATCGATCACGCGGGTCATGCCATCGTCCTCGATCCTGACGCGGATGGGCCGTTCCTCGGCGAAGAGATGCCCCGCTACGTAGGCGGCGGGGACTGCATCGTAGAGGACGACGCGGGGAAGGCCCCAGAGGAGTCGCAGTGCGCTGATGGCGTCGCAGGTTCGGCTTCCACTGGCGGCCATCTTCTTCTGGCGCTCCTCGTCGAGGACCATCATGGTCGTTGAGTCGAGCGGCGCCATGACGATCGGCACCCCGCTCTCGAAGACGATCCGAGCCGCGGCAGGATCGCAGCGGATGTTCCATTCGGGCACAGGAGGCGCTTCGTTGTTGTAGCCGACGTAGGCCGCACCGCCCATGAGGACGATCCGTTTGATGTGCGGCTTGACCTCGGGATATTGCGTCAGCAGATCCCCGATGTTCGTCAGGGCTCCAATGGGTACGATCGTTATCTGTCCGGGAGCGCGGAGGATCTCCCTCCGGAGAAACTCCACGGCCGGGGTTTTCTTGATGGCCCGCGATCGGAAACCGGCAACCCATTCGTGCTGCCGCGTGATCTTGTGCTCGCCCGCTCGTCCGGCATGGACGGGGATGGACCGCCGACCCATCACCCACAGGAACTTGGCTGCAAGCTCCGCCCGTTTATCGGTTTCGCCGAACGCCGTCGTGACGCCGAGGAGATCCACCTCCGGACGGCTCGCAAGGAGCGCCAGCGCGTAGATATCGTCGATGTCGTCTCCGATATCCGTATCGAGGATGACTTTGGCCCGCGGGGCTGCATAGCTGCTTAGCCCCATCCCGATCAGGCTGGCGGTGAGAAGTACGGTGAGCAGTTGCATCGATCTCTCCGGAGTGGATTATTCGGCCAGGTTCGGACAATGGGATGATACCATTCTATCCCCTCGATCGGACGCTCGAGGACGGTCCCGGAGGATTCGGACCGCCGCAGCCAGAACTCAGGGGTATCCGGCGCAACCTCCAGAGCCGGGAATGGATGTGCCGCTCTCGAGGCCGCAGTTCGCCGGGAACAAGGAGTCCAGAACCATGAACCCATCCCAGGACGGGCCTTCCAGCCCGCTGTTCGTCCCGGTGGAACTTCCGGAAGGAGCGCCGTTGAACGAAGCCCTCCCCTCGACGGCATCCGCCTCCATGCGAGCGCGTCTCAACGATGCGCCTGCCGGCGCCTGCGTATGCTGGGGCGTGCCGTTCGACGCTTCCCGTTCGGTCGTGGTCGACGATCATGCGGTGACGCTCGGCTGGGCGGCGTCCCGGGCGCCCTGGGTGGTCGTCATGCACACGACCGATATCGCCCCTCTGCCAGCAAATGCCGACGGGCTCTACGACCGGCGCCCGGGCCCCGGCCGACTGGGGGAACGGGCCGCGGAGTACCTGTTCGTCTATGCCGACGGGCAGGAGGAGCGGATCCCGATCCTGCGACAACGCCAGGTCGGTATGTTTGAGCGGGGCTGGGGCCAGTGCTGCTTCGAGGCCGTGGCCCATCGGAAGCCACACATGTGGGACACGCTTACCGATCATCCCCGGGAGGGGATCGACTGGGGCGCCTCCCAGACCCGCTCTGCCATGCCCGATCTCGGTCCGTGGACGAGCTGGCTCTGGGCATGGGCCAATCCGAGGCCCGATGTACCCCTCGTCGGCCTCAGGATCGAGCCGGGCGCCGCGATGCTCGTCCTCTCGGCCGTCACATTCGGCTCGTGCAGGAGCCACCCGCTCCGATGGGAGCGCCGCCGCAAGGCCGTGCTCAGGCTGGCGGAGGGGGAGGAGATGCACCTGCGCCTCGATGCACGGGGAGTCTCCCGCCATCTGGCCCTGGATCTGGGACAGGTGATCTCCGCAGCTCCCCGAACGGTCTATCCCAACGACGCATGGGGCGACACCTACAACAACGCCCCGCCCGAGGTCAGCGCGTCGGAGATGCTCATCGAATACACCGCCCACCCTGATGCGCGATTCCACCTGCCCGACGGCTCGATGATCCCCGCATCGGAGCTTGCCGAGGGGCCGGTGTCTCGTTTGAGCCCGGTCGCTTCGTCGCATCAGCGGGTTCGCCTTCGCGTGCTGGAGGCCCGAACGGGGCGGCCGGTTCCGGTGAAGCTGCACGTCCATGGGCAGGCAGGCGAGTACCTGGCGCCGGTGGACCGGACCAGGCTGCCCAACCCTCACTGGTACGAGGACTGGAGCGTCGACTTCATCAACCCGCCCGCGCATAACTGCACCTACATCGACGGCGATACAACGATCGACCTCCCTCTGGGCGATGTCTACATCGAGGTGAGCAAGGGATTCGAGATCGCACCGATCCGCAGAGTGATCCACGTGAAGCGCGGCACAAGGCAGATCACACTCACGATCGACCGGATCCTCCCGTGGAAAGAGAAAGGCTGGGTGACGGCGGATACGCACGTCCATTTCCTGTCGCCCACGACCGCCCATCTCGAAGGCTCGGCTGAAGATGTCAACGTCGTGAACCTCCTGGCGAGCCAGTGGGGCGAGCTTATCACCAACATCGGCGACTTCGACGGGCGCCAGACCCACGGCTCGATCGAATCGGGAGGCGATGGGGAGTACCTGGTCCGGGTTGGCACCGAGAACCGGCAGCACGTACTCGGGCATATCTCCCTGCTCGGCTACAACGGCCGGATCATCGCCCCTATGACGGTGGGCGGGCCGGACGAGTCGGCCCTGGGTGATCCGGTTGACATCCTCCTGACCGAATGGGCCCGACAATGCCGCGCGCAGGGCGGTATCGTCGTCGTCCCCCATTTCCCGTTCCCCAGGGCCGAGAACGCAGCGGCGATCGTCAACGGCGTCATCGACGGGATCGAGATGACCTCATGGTCGAACCTGTACAACGGCATCGACCCGTACTCGCTCTCCGACTGGTACCGGTATCTCAACAACGGGTATTTCGTCGCCGCGGTCGGGGGTACGGATAAGATGATCGCCACGACCGCGGTCGGAGCCATCCGCACCTACGCGCGACTGCCCGACGGCGCCCCCTTCACCTTCGAGGCGTGGAAGGATGCGATTCGGAGCGGCAACACGTTTGCCACGTATGGGCCCTTACTGGAGTTCTCGGTCGAGGGGAGGCCTGCGGGCGCGCGGTTGAAGCTCGGCCGCAGAGGGGGGACCGTCGATATCCAGTGGGAGATCGCCTCCTGCACCGTCCCGATGACCAGCGTGGAGCTCGTGGCCAACGGCGAGATCATCCGCAAACGGACCGTCGGGCCTCGGGCCGCCTCGGGCTCGTGGTCGATTAAGGTCGACCGGAGCACATGGCTCGCCCTGCTGATCCGGGGACGATACGCCGACAGACCCGAGATGATCGCGGCCCATTCATCTCCGGTCATGATGGAAGTGGAGGGGAGGCCGTTCTTCGCCGCGGCCGACGCCCTGACGATCCTGCAGCAGATCGAAGGCTCTCTGGCCTATCTCGATACGATCGGCACCAGGGCCGAAGACGCGGCATACAAACGGGCTCGGATGACGTTGACAGCGGCGTATCGTACCATGCACAATCGTCTGCATCGCGCTGGGGTTCTCCATGACCACACGCCGTCCACAGACCATCCTGAGCACCATTAGGAGATCATTCGTGAGAGTTTCGCATCCGTTTGCCGTCGTCGGGCTGGCTCTGCTCGGCAGCCAGGTCTTCGCCGCTCCGCCGACTGTTCCGGAAGCCCGCAAGGCCCTGACCCCGCTCTACGCCGGTATTAGCAAGGCGTTCCTGGCGCGCGATCTCGAAGGCGTTCTCAAGTACTTCGGCGCGGCCAGCGATCGGAAGCCAGGCGAAAAGGGCACCGATCCTAAGGAGCTCCGGACGAAGTTCGGAACGATGTTCATCATGCTCAAGGAGATGAAGAGCGCGAAGATGGAGATCGCGAAGCTGACCGTTGTCGGCGATCGGGTCGTCGTCTTGAATCGGTACTCCTACGTGGGCGTGATCGAGCCCGAACGGGGCCGAACGGTCAAGGCCGCTGATCAGGGAGTTACCCGGGACACCTGGGCTCGAACAGCGAAGGGCTGGCGCATCATCCATCTGGAGACGCTGAAATCGAACCCGACCATCAACGGGAAACCAATCGACGAAGTGATGAAATCGCCCCAAGCGCCTCCTAAGAAATAGACGTCCGAAAGCACAGAACGACCGATACCGAACAGGAGCGATCAACGGATGACCAGGATCAGCGTAATAATGGCGCTCTGCCTCTTTGCCATGCCCGGCTTCGGGCAGACGGCGGATCTCGCCTCGTTGTTGAGCGGCGGCGATCGGCCCAGGACCATGACGCTCAAGCAGTTCGACTCCGCATGGATGCGAGTCCTGATCGAGCCGATGGATACCGGCGGCTCAGGGAGCATGATGGAGCAGCTCGCCCAGATCGGGATGTTGAGCGACGATTCATCCCCCGATAAGTCGCTCGGTTTGGCCCTCCTGTCGAGCATGTCGGGCCGCGGCAAAAACACCGTCCTGTTTACGAAGGGCGCAACGCTCACGATCGGTTCGGAGACGTTTCTGGTCGGCTATCGACCGGTCAAGAACGCTCAGAACCTCCTGCAGGCGGCGCTGGAATCGGAGAAGGCCGGTAAGGACCTCGATCCATCGACACTGTTCGGCTCAGCCAGATGGAACGAGGATACGGTCACCGAGCTGTCCCTGATCAACACCAGAGCCATCGGAGCGATATCCAGCGTACGGCAGTTCGAGCTGGCTAGAGAGATCGATGAGGGCGCCCCCGGATCGATGAGCATGCTGGAGACGCTCATGCTCCTTGGCCAATCGACATCGCACCAGCATTCGGCGCCGAAGGAGGCGAAGGTTGGACAGGCCAAACCACCGGCGCCTCAGACCAAACCGTCGTCGACGACCAAACCCAGGAAGAAGTAACCCGCAGCCGTCGATCCGGGCCTAGGCCCGCTCCAGGATCAACAGCCAGTCCTGTTCGGGTTGCAGGACATCCGGCGTGAAGGGGCGGCTGAGCTCCGCGCAGCCGTCGGTCGCGTCGATCGGACCGAGATGGGCCTCGGCGCCGTTCGCCGGTTCCCAGGCCGTCGCACGCCATGTCGCTCCCTCCAGGCCGCGCAGTCTGAGCCGGTGTGCCTGCGGCGCATAGATGATCCTGAGGTCATCGCCGATGCGGGCCGCGTGGGGGCGATGCCAGTCATCCCGGGCGATCAAGCCCTCGGCGTAGTCGGCCGTATCCGGCAGCGGCTCCATCTCCCACCATCGATACCGCTCCAGAAGCCGCCTGGCCCAGGCGAGCTGCATCGAGCCGGGCAGGGTCATCGCCTCTCGCCATGGCGTCGGGCCGTAGGTGCCGCCGTGGGGCGACGCCCCGTAAGGCGTCTCAGTTCCGTTCATCTGCCAGATGCCGTTGGCGCCGTACGTGTGCCCACAGGCGCCGTTGAGGATCGAGGTCCAGAACATGAGGCGCTGCACATCGTCGTGACACCTGCCCAGAATCCCCTCGTAGGTCACCTCCGAGTTCAGGACGGGCATGCGGGGTTCGGCCTGATAGGACCAGCGGAGCGTATCGACCGTCGGCCCGAGGCTGTCGCGATCGCCGTGTCCGGTCTGGAGCATGTCGAAGTCGAGGAGGCCCTGGTCGTCGATCGAACCTCGGGCGCTGAGCCGCCCCAGACCGGTGGGATGGATCGAGAGCGGACGCCGATACGGGTCGAGCTGGCGCACGTAGCCCGCGATCTCAGTCCAGCCGGTCACCGCCGGACGGTCATCATACGGGAAGCCCGGGGCGAGGTACCAGGGGAGATTGGCCTCTCCTGCGACACACCAGACCACCGGATAGGCGGCCCATCGCGCGATCAGGTACCGCCAGTGCTGCTGCATCTTCCGATGCCCGAGCCACGAGAGGTAATAGCCCCACGCTCCGACGATGCAGGGGACGATGCCGGTCGCGACGAGCCGCTCGATGCGCCGATCGGCCATATCGAAGTACTCGGGCCGGATGCGCCGCCAATCCTCCTCCCACGGGAAACCCGCCTCGTTGGCGCCCCGCTCGTCAAACGCCCCCATGTCGGGATACAGGCCTGCGACGATCTGGACCACGGTGTAGCCCTTGCGGCGCCGATCCTCCGCAAGTTCGGCGAACTCCTCCGGCCAGCGCAGCCTCCTGCACAGTCCCATCCACCATGTGTCGCCCAGCCAGAAAAAGGGCGTTCTGTCGTCGTGCTCGAAGTGGCGGCCCGAGCTGGAGATCCGGAGCGGGCCATGGGCGTAGAGCGGGTTGTCGCCTGTATAGGGCTCCACCTCCACCGTCCCTTCGACACCGTGCAGGCCCGCATCCGATCGATCCGAGCATGCCGACACATAGGTGTGCCGACCGATCTCGCCGGAGGCATACCGCGCAGCCCATCGACGCCCGTCGACGCGGTAGGCCGGCAGGCGCAGCGTCCTGCCCGACGGAGGTTCGACGATGAGATCCAGTCGGAGCGAGCCCTCCGGGTCGGCGTGATCACGGGCAGCCTCAAAGGCGATCTCGATGGGGCGGTGAGCATGGGTTGGATCCAAAGTGCGTATCCTCCGGGGCTGTCGACGTCCGCTCAACGCGGCGCGGGACGGCCATGGCGCATCACCGATCAGTATGGCACGGTCCGAGGCCCCGATCGCCGCACCCTCCCCGGCGGCTGAGCCTGTCGAAGTCGCCGCCTCCGTCGCCGCCGCCGTCGCCGGCGGCTGAGCCTGTCGAAGCCCCGGGAGGATACTGGGTGTGGTTTCTGGCATATTCCATGAGCCTATCGCCATTTTCGTCGAGTAACGCCTGCTTCTTGCGGCGACTCCAACCCTGCACCTGTTTCTCGCGGCGAAAGGCGTCTTCAACGCGGTCAAAATACTCGCAATACACCAGCTTCACAGGTAAGCGCTTTGCTGTATGGTTGGCGCCGAACCCGTCCTGATGTTCACTTAGGCGGCGCTCCAGATCCCATGTGCAACCCGTGTAGTAGCTACCGTCGGCGCATTCTAGAATATACATATAAGGCATCATGCTACCTCTGGTTGTCGGTGCCTTCGACAAGCTCAGGCACCGGGTGCGGCTCAGGCACCGGGTTCGGCTCTGGCCGAGAGTTCGGTTCAGGCTCCCATCTGCTCCAGACGGCGGAGATCGACCTGGCTCCGTTCGCTTCCACTGACGGTCCGGCCTATCCTGTCCGATCTGCCGCATGGTACGATGTCCCACGAGCAACACCGGAAGGAGACACGGAACGATGCACGACGGAGCAGACCCCTGCAGCCGGCTCATCGGCCACTGGGAGGAGCGCTTCGCAGAGGATGCCGAGACCTACTTCTTCGGCAAGGAGCCGAGCGCCCTCGGGCGGCTCGCCCTCCGGTTCTGGAAGCTATGTCGGGGCGATGACACTGCGCGCATCCTCGATCTGGGCTGCGGCGAGGGGCGGGATGCCGCGTGGTTCGCCGAACAGGGCCACCGGGTGACGGCGGTGGAGCCCGCCCCGTCGGGTCTGGCCAAGGCGCATCGGCTCGCCGAGGAGCGGGGCGCAAGGCTTGAGACGGGACTCTGCTGCGACATGCTGGAGGTGGACCTTGCGGGATATGACCTCTACTTCGCCGGCAACAGCCTCAACCTGCTCGGCCGGTCCTGCCTGCCGTTCCTCCGACGACTCCGTGCGGCCACGCCCCGGGGCGGGCTCCACGCCGTGCGGATTGCCACCCGGGAATCCTGGGGCCCCGACCCCCGACCCGGCCATTATCGGTTCGACCATAACGAGTTGAAGCATGAGTACCGGGGCTGGAGGCTCCTCTACTACGGCGAGGACCTGATCTACGTGCCCCATCTCGATCGTCTCGCGTCGTTCGCCGACATCATCGCGCAGAAGACGCGAGGAGCCGCCCGAGAGCCAGACTAGGCCTGGCCGAAGTCAGAGCGCAGTCTCCGGCATCGGCAGATCGGGAGCGACCCGACTCAGCGGGAACGGGGGCTGGGCGATGGCCCGAACGGCAATGGCCACCAGCGCAAGCTCATTATCGTCGCCGGCGATCCGGTTGGAGTGGAGCGCTCCGCAGCTCCGGCACTGATGGATGACGGCCCAGTCGCCGCCACGCCTCGACCAGACGGCTATCGGCTCCATGGCCCCGCCGCACTCGGCCCGCCGATCTCCCGGACGGTCGTCCACATGGCGGCTCCACAGACACCACGGACAGTGGTTGCGATGCTCGGTGCCCGGCGCGTCGGCGCTGATGGGCTGGCCGCACCGGACACAGCGGAACCAGCTTCCGGCGGAGCTTCTTCGGTTGTTGCGGCGGTCTCGGTCTCTCATTGGGTTCTGCCTATCCGATTGCGGCATCGGGCCGAAGCCCGACGTCTGTTGCAGGCTGCGGCCATGGCATCCGGTCCGATTCGGGCCAGCGCCATGGCCGCGCGGAAGGTCAGCGCCGCCTAAGCGGCCCTAACTCCCGGTGTATTGTTGATGAAGCCCATCATAGTGCCCTCCTTTCAGGTGGGTTCGAGTGCGCACCCAGGTCGTTATCGCCCGAGATGCCTCTGGCGCTAAGGGGCAGCGCACTCCTCGCGCCGGACATAGGCCTCCCGGATGCGGCGCACGTGATAGGCAACGTTCGCGGAGGTGCATCCGATCCGGGCGCCGGTCTCTCTCCACGAGTGTCCCTCCATCAGCAGCCGGGCGATCGTCCGCTGGCCGGGCTGGAGCCGGCCGAGGAACTCACCGACGGCCAGGTCGCCGACGCCGCACGGGTCGGCCGATGGCAGCTCGGAGCAGGACGGCTCGTCGAGGGGAAGGCACCGGCGCAGCCGTTCGCGCCGGACGGCGTCCAGGAGCCGCCAGCGAGCTCGGCTCAGCAGGTACTGGCGCGGCGAACCGATTCGGATATCCATCTGGGGCATGGCATCGAGCAAGCCGAGCCATGCCTCCTGCAGCAGGTCGTCGGCGTCCTGGCCGGTTCTCCGGGCATAGTGCCGCGCCATCCGGCTGACTCTGGGCCGGAGCGATTCGACGATCGCCGATAGGGCCTCACGGTCGCCCAGACGGGCGGATTCGTATGGGTCGGGCATGTTGGGAGCTTCTCCTCACAGACAACGACAACGTTGGCGACAGCACGGTCTGCGCCCGGAGGAGCTCCCTCTGAGGGCCGCCGATTGCTCGACGGGAGCCTGACGACTCGTTCGGATGCGTCAGGCGGTGGCGATCAGGGTTGGGGGAACGCCGGAGGCAGATCGGCACGGGGCGGAACCGCCCGCAGTCAGCCAGGACACCTTATTCATGGACACAGCCCCCCTTCCGGCGTGGTGATGATGTTAGTATACCGCTCTATCGCGCGGGCGGCGCGGTCCGCTAAAGAGATCCGATAAAACCGCGAAGACCGATCTGAAAGGGCCGGCTCAGCCGTCCCCCCCGATCCACGCGGAGATGGTCCCTCAGGCGGGGCTGGGCCGGTCCCGAACCCGGCCCCACCAGTCGGACCGCCAGAGGCCTGTCTCAGGTAGCCATTGCCGTCCCCTCCGCCGACAGCAACTCAGCCTGCTCCACGACCGTCTGCGTCGCTCGCTCCTGTTTGTCCGGCGGATAGCCATATCTGCGAAGAACCCGCTTGACTTGCGCACGTAATGCCGCGCGCACGTTCTCGCGCACCGTCCAGTCGATGGTGACCGTGCTGCGGACCGTTTGGACCAGCTCACGGGCGATCGCGCGCAGTGTCTCATCGCCGAGCACCTGCACCGCGCTGTCGTTCGTCTCCAGCGCATCGTAGAAAGCCAGTTCGTCCGCGGTGAGGCCGAGCGTCTCGCCACGCGCCTGTGCCTCCCGGATGTCCTTCGCGAGCTGGATCAGCTCCTCGATCACCTGGGCGGCCTCAATGGCCCGATTCCGGTAGCGACGGATCGTAGACTCCAGCATCTCGGAGAAGGAGTGGGCCTGCACTATGTTCGTGCGGCGGCGCTCTTTCAGCTCGCCTTTAAGCAGCTTCTGCAGCAGCTCCACCGCCAGATTGCGATGGGGCATACCCCGGACCTCCGCCAGGAACTCGTCGGAGAGGATTGACAGGTCCGGCCGCTCGAGCCCGGCTGCGGCGAATATATCGAGAATCCCGTCGGGAGCCACGGCGCGCGAGATGATCTGGCGGACGGCGTGGTCGAGCTCCTCCTCGGGCCGGGCGTCGGTCTGCGCCCGCTTGGCGAGCGCCGCCTGAACGGCCTGGAAGAACGCCACATCGTCGCGGATGCGGAGAGCCTCCTCATGAGGTACCGCAAGCGCAAAAGCCTTCGACAGCTCGCGCACGGCTCCGATACAGCGCTCCTTGCCGCTTTCCTGCGCCAGAATGCACTCCTGCGCTGCAGGCAGCAGCGCAAGCCGCTCGGCAGAGTCGCCTGCAATCCACCGCGACCAGTCGAAGCCGTGAAAGAGTCCGCAGCAAACCTCGTACTTGTCGATCATAACGCAGACGGCCTGCGCCTGATCAAATGCGGTACTCCCCGTGCCGCCGCTCTCGGTGTAGGTCGCCAGCGCCTGCTTCAGCTCGGGAGCCAGGCCCAGGTAGTCGACGACAAGCCCGCCCGGCTTGTCCTTGAACACTCGATTCACCCGTGCGATCGCCTGCATCAACCCGTGGCCACGCATTGGCTTATCCAGATACATCGTATGGAGGCTGGGCGCATCGAAGCCGGTAAGCCACATGTCCCGCACGACCACTACGCGAAACGGATCTGCCGGATCGCGAAATCGTCCCGCCAGGGCCTCCCGTCGCGGCTTATTGCGGATGTGTTCCTGCCAATCGACCGGATCAGCAGCTGAGCCGGTCATAACAACTTTGATCACGCCTTGATCGTCCTCATCGTGTGCCCAATCTGGCTGGAGCCGCACTAGCTCCCGGTATAGCTCAACGCAGATGCGGCGGCTCATGCAGACGATCATAGCCTTGCCGTCCATCGCCTCCAGGCGACGCTCGAAATGCTGGACGAGGTCCTGTGCCAGTAGCTCAAGGCGCTTCGTAGCCCCGACCACGGCCTCGAGCTGCGCCCATCTGGACTTGAGCTTCTCCTTACGCTCGACCTCCTCGCCCTCGGTGGCCTCCTCGAAGTCGGAGTCGATCCGTGGCCGCTCCGCTTCGTCCAGCTCAAGTTGGGCAAGCCGACTCTCGTAGTAGATCGGTACCGTCGAGCCATCCTGAACGGCGCGTTGAATGTCGTAGATGCTGATGTAATCGCCAAAGACCGCGCGGGTGTTCGCGTCTTGCAGTTCGATCGGCGTGCCCGTGAACCCGATGAAGGAAGCGTGGGGCAGAGCGTCGCGCATATGCCGGGCGAAGCCGTCGATGAAGTCGTACTGGCTGCGGTGCGCTTCGTCGGCGATCACCACGATGTTGCGCCGCTCGGACAAGACCGGCATTTGCCCGTCACCCTCACCCTCCGCTTCGCTCCTCCCTCTCCCACTGGGAGAGGGCTGCGGTGTGGGTGCCGCCGCAGGCGGCATGAACTTGTGGATGGTCGTGAAGACCACACCGCCCGATGAAACCGACAGCAGTTTTCGCAGATGGGCGCGGCTCTGGGCCTGAACCGGTGGCTGGCGCAGCAGACTCTGGCATCGGGCGAACGTGCCGAAGAGCTGATCGTCGAGGTCGTTCCGGTCGGTGAGCACCACAAGGGTCGGGTTGCCCATCGCGGGTTCGCGGATGATGCGCCCGGCGTAGAAGGCCATCGTCAGGCTCTTGCCGGAGCCCTGCGTGTGCCAGACCACGCCGATGCGACGGTCGCCGGACTCGCCGCCCGGTTTGCTGCTCGGCGGGAATCCTGCCTCGTAACGACCGATCTCCTCGGCCACTCGGTCCGCGCGGGCCAGCTCAGCCGCGCGCAGCGTCTCGCCCACCGCCGCCTGCACCGCGTGGAACTGGTGGTAGCTGGCCATCTTCTTGACGATGCGCCCGCTGCCATCATCTTCGAAGACGATGTAATCCCGCACCAGATCCAGCAGGCGGTTCGGCGCCAGCAGTCCCTCGACCATGACCTGGAGCTCGGGCATGTGGGCGTCGGCCAGCGCCTCGCCCGAGGTGGTCCGCCAGGGTTTGAACCATTCGCGCCCGG
>JABWBA010000058.1 GCA_013360745.1 Chthonomonadales bacterium
ATCTGTCTATGCCCGTGTTTCCCCTGAACACAAATTGCGAATTGTAGAAACCCTGCAAAAGAAAGGTCATGTGGTGGCAATGACTGGCGATGGCGTAAATGATTCCCCTGCCCTCAAAAGAGCCGATATTGGCATTGCCATGGGCATTACCGGCACCGATGTGTCCAAAGAAGCCTCAGAGATGGTGTTGGTAGATGACAACTTTGCCACCATTGTGGCGGCGGTAGAAGAAGGGCGTGTCATCTACGATAATATCCGCCGATTTGTGAAGTTTTCGATTGCGGGCAACATTGGCAAAGTAGGCGTGATGCTCTTTGCCCCGTTTTTGGGGATCAATGTAGCGTTGCTGCCGTTGCAGCTTTTGTGGCTCAATTTGCTCACAGATGGTTTGTTGGGGTTAGGATTGGGTGTGGAGCCAGCAGAGAAAAACACCGAGATTGCCATGTACCGATCCGTCCCCTCCCGCGGTTAGCAGCGCGTCCGCGCCTTCTCCTCCTCCGCGCAGAGCCAGGACTCCCACGATGCTGCCTGCAAGCGCCGCAATGGACCATCCGGCCGATGGCAGTCGACGCGTCTGATAACTGACCAGATAGCCAACAGCGCACAAACCGAGCACGACCACTAGGAAGGCAGGGTCGTCCAGCCCGAGCGCAGACACAGCAGCGTAGATCGCACAGGCGCAGACACCGAAACCCGCAACGTACAGCCATACGCCAGGGATCGGTTCGGGCAGCGCGCCTGTATCAGGAGTAGCCATGGCTCACCGGTATGATCGGTACGATGGAGTCTTCGTGGGTCGAAGCGCGTTGAAGCGAGATCACTCGAACCCCGGCGGCATTGAGCCGCCCGGTATAGTTTTCGGGCATCAACCGTCTGGACGTGGTCTCCGGCCGAAAGGAGCGTGAGTCGCACCATATAACCGTCACGCTGAGACCTTCCGCGGTTGCCGCTGCCAGACGCTGTGCTTGTTCTGGGTCAGCGTCGGCAGTCAGCACCGCGAGGCTGCGCGTGTGGGATGCACCAGTACCGAAGACACCCCGATGCCTTGCGAGACGAACGGTCTGGGTCGGTTCCACCCGAGCAAGCGCCGACAGAATCGCCATCAGATGCTCCGTACCAGATCCACGTTCTACAAGATCGCCGTCTTCGGTTGTAGCGGCAAGGGAGACCGTTGCCTGCTTCTGGATCGCATCGTGCGCAACCGCAGCGGCGGCGCGTACCAGATACTCGAACGCAGTATCCGCACCCTCACCGACTGCGCCGCCGTTATGACAGTCGAGTACGATATGCACCTCGACCGCGCGAGCGTCTGCAAACTCAAGGACATGGAGATCTCCTGTCCGTGCGACCGTTTTCCAGTGGATGCGCCGGAGAGGATCACCGGGAACATACGGCCGAACACCGTCGGCCTCGGCTTCGGAGCCGCGATAGGTCGAAGTGGATCGCATCATGGCATGGGGTCGCGGACCGCCTGAGTGCGCGATGCCTTCTAGATCGAACGGAACCGGATATACGATCAGCTCGGTATCCGCCCGAATACGCTTACGAAAGGTAAAAAGCCCCATGGGATCGCGCGTTGAGATCTCCGCATGCTCAATCTGATAGCGCCCTCGCTTCTCCGGTTGGATCCAGTAGCGCGCCACAGCCGAGCCTCCTACGATGATATCGATGAGGGGTGTCTCCGGTTCAACCCTGTGTAAGTACCGTGGCAAGATATCCCGGACCTCAAAACACAGTCGCGGCCATTGCCCAGCCGCGGTCAATGTCAGGGTCACGGGCGTGCGTTGTTCGGCCCAGATCGGAGAATCGGCCTCCCGTGTAACCGCTATTCCGTTGAGCGATAATCGACCGATCGCCAACGAGACAGCCGGCAAGGCGAGGACGATTGCCGCCATATAATAGAGCTGCCAACTATTGGATACGGTCCCTGCGGCGATCATAAAGAACGCGGTGGTAAAGATCGCGGTTACTTTGATATGGGCCATGGTGATCCGTTCCGACTACGGAACTGGCGTTCGGCTCAGAATGTCCTCGATGCATTCCTGGGCCATCGTACCCTTCAATCGATGCTCGGCCCGCACGATGAGGCGATGGGCAAGCGCGTGCACCGCGCACGACTTGACGTCATCGGGCGCCACAAAATCCCGCCCCTGGATCAGCGCTCTCGCCTGACTCAACCTCATGAGGGCGAGAGTGCCGCGAGGGCTTGCGCCCAGATGGAGCGTTGGATGGTTCCGGGTGCTCGTGACGAGATCGACGATGTAGGTCTGAACGGAGATATCGATCCGGATACCCCGCACCGCCCGCTGTAACGCGAGCACGCCACCAGCGTCGATCGCCGGTTCGATGCTGTCGATGGGCATACCGGCGCTCTGGCTCGACATGATCCCCAGCTCGTCGTCGTACGTCGGGTATCCGATCGAGATTCGGGCGATGAACCGGTCGAGCTGCGCCTCGGGCAACGGATAGGTACCCGATAGCTCGATGTTATTCTGAGTTGCCAGAACGAAGAACGGAGGCGCCAGTTCGTGGGTATGACCATCCACGGTCACCTGCCGCTCCTCCATACACTCCAGCAACGCCGCCTGAGTCTTGGGGGTCGCCCGATTTACCTCATCAGCGAGGACGATATTGGAGAAGATAGGCCCGGGCCGAAAGTCGAACTCAAGAGTCCTCTGATTAAAGACCGAAGTGCCGGTCACATCAGACGGGAGAAGATCGGGGGTGAACTGAATCCGGCGAAACTCGCAGTCGAGGGAACGCGCGAGGGCCTTAGCCAGTGTGGTCTTGCCCACACCCGGGATATCCTCGATCAGCAAGTGTCCACCAGCGAGGAGAGCTCCCAGAGCTGATTCTACTGCACTCCGCTTTCCGAGAATGGCCTGTTCGACCGTGTCTACGATGCGGGCAGTCCGCGTTGCCCACTGCTCCGAACTGTGCACGCACACCTCCATTCGATATTCGTCCCCACAGTCCCCCTCGGGACTGCCCACCGGGAACGATACCAGTATCTATTAGACCCATAATCCGAGCGTGAGAACGGCAGGAGTCCGCCATTCGGACGCGTACATAATATCAGACCGCGGTCATCTCACATCACTCACACTTCTGGAGGAGCCCTCATGTTCGATTGGACCCGCCTGCAACCGGGCGCACGCGTTTTCACCGGCGACACATTGCGGTGTGTTGCTTTCCCCCTCGGCGGCATTGGCACGGGCACGATCTCGCTGGGCGGTCGCGGCAACCTGGCCGATTGGGAGATCTTCAATCGACCGGCCAAAGGCGGGCATCTGCCGTACACATTCTTCAGTCTATGGGCGAAGCAGGAGGGCGGAGAGTCGATCGCCAGAGTCCTCGAACGGCGCCTCCTTCCGCCCTATGAGGGCGGCTCCGGCCTGCCGACGGGCCTTCTGAGCGGCTTGCCGCGGCTCGATGAGGCCGAGTTCAGCGGCGCGTATCCTCTGGCCCGCATCCGGTTTGATGCTCCCGATCTACCGGTGCGCGTCTCGCTCGAGAGTTTCAATCCATTTGTACCGATGGACGATCTCAGCAGCGGCATACCTGCGGCGGTCTTCGTCTGGACGCTCGAGAACCAGGGCCCGTTGCCGGTCGACCTGACCGTGTGCCTTAGCATGCTCAACGCCTGCGGGCTCGATGGAACCTCTGCACCAGGGAACCGACATCATCCTCAGCTCGGGGGCAACCTCAATCGGTTTATCGAAGACGGCCTCCTGCGAGGGATTGCGATGGAGAATACCAGACACGCTGCGGATCAGCCGCAGGCGGGCTCCATGGCCATCGCAACGCTGCATCCCACGGTTACCTACCTTACACGATGGGAGCGGGCCGGATGGTGGGACGATGTACAGAACTTCTGGGATGACTTCAAAGAGGACGGCCGACTCCCAAACGGGCCGGATCCCGAGCCCAGCCCCGACTTCCAAACGGACGTCGGCTCTCTCGGCGCAGTAGCCCATCTCGCACCGGGCGCCAGCGTCGAGATACCTTTCCTGATCACATGGCGATTTCCCAATCTCGTGAACTACTGGAATCATGAGAAAGGATTTCGCGATGAGCGGATCGGCAACTGGTACGCACTGCAATGGTCCGATGCGTGGAGCGTGGCGCGAGCCGTGGCGGATGAGCTCCCGCGCCTGACCGAAGAGACACAGGCCTTCGCCGAGGCGTTCTTCGACAGCACGCTGCCTGCCGAAGTCCTCGACGCTGCCTCCGCTAATATCTCGACGATAAGAACGACCACCTGTTTGCGCACCGCCGATGGACGGTTCAACGCATTCGAAGGTTGTGGGGACAACGCAGGCTGTTGTCCGATGAACTGCACCCATGTATGGAACTATGTCCAGGCGGTGGCATATCTATTTCCGCAGCTGGAGCGGAGTGTCAGGGAAACGGACTTCTGCCACAACACCCGCCCGAGCGGCGATATGGCATTCCGGACGCTCCTGCCGCTGAAGAACGAACTATGGGAGTATAAACCCGCCGCGGACGGTCAAATGGGCACCGTCATGAAGGTCTACCGGGAGTGGCTGCAGTGCGGCGATCGCGCCTTCCTGGAGCGCCTCTGGCCCGATGTCCAGCGTGCGCTGGAGTACGCATGGACCGGTCGCGGCTGGGATGCCGATCGCGACGGTGTCATGGAGGGCGAGCAGCACAACACATACGACATCGAGTTCCATGGCCCTAATACGATGATGGGCACTCTCTACCTTGGCGCGCTGCGTGCGGCTGAGGAGATGGCCGGCGCGCTCGGGCTCAACGATAAGGCAACGGAGTATCGAGCGCTCTTCGAGGCTGGCTACAGGAACTACGATGCACTGCTCTGGAACGGTGAGTACTATTCGCAGATCGTCCTGGCGCCCGGCCATGGTCTGGATTCCGGCGAACTGCCCGACCGGGCTCCGGAGTACCCTCGCTATCAGTACGGTCGAGGCTGCCTATCGGACCATCTCCTCGGTCAATGGTTTGCGCATGTCGTCGGGTTGGGCGATGTGCTGCCGTCTGATCACGTCCGCTCCGCTCTGCGGGCCATCTTCGATCACAACTTCCGAACGACGCTCGCAGATCACCACTCCGTCCAGCGGGTGTATGCCGTGAACGACGAGTCCGGACTACTTCTCTGCACATGGCCGCGCGGCGGACGTCCCGAGTATCCCTTCCCCTATTCCGATGAGGTCTGGACCGGCATCGAATATCAGGTCGCGGCCCATCTGCTATATGAAGGTCTGATCGATGAGGGTCTGGCGATCGTACGCGCTGTACGGGACCGGCACGATGGGGCAAAGCGGAATCCCTGGAATGAGCCGGAATGCGGCCATCACTACGCACGGGCGATGTCGTCGTGGAGTCTGATCACAGCGCTGACCGGATATCACTACGACGCCTCACG
Source organism: Chthonomonadales bacterium (assembly GCA_013360745.1). GTDB lineage: Bacteria > Armatimonadota > Chthonomonadetes > Chthonomonadales > CAJBBX01 > JABWBA01. The sequence continues at coordinate 5,408 of JABWBA010000058.1, forward strand.
CCGCTATCTGCGCTTAATGCCGGAGTTCGATGGCCCGCACTTCCGCGCCTTTTTCTCTGCGGGTTCGGCGTGGGGCTCCTTCGAGATCCTTCGAAGCGGCGATGTCACGACAATCCGCATCGTTCCGTACTGGGGTGAGGTAACCCTGCAGTCCGTGGAAACACCCCTCAGAACGGTGGGCGAAGCGCGGGCTTCGGTCGATGGTGAGCCGGTCTCGGTCACGCCCGAGGGTGGCGCGCTACGCTTCGCCAAGCCCATCGTGCTTCGAAGGCGATCGTCGCTTGTCCTGGCCGGTTGAGCGCATGGCGCGGAGATCTCGCCGCGCATTCCGTGACCTTTCCCTAATGTTGCACCGGCTTGACTTGTATGGGATGGGTGCCGTATACTGAAGGATACGGGAGCGGATTGATCTCCGCCTCCAAGCGCTCGTAGCTCAGAGGATAGAGCGGCAGGTTGCGGACCTGTAGGTCGGGGGTTCGACTCCCTCCGAGCGCGTACGCGAGGCTGAAGGCACGGGCTACGCCTTCGGCCTTTGTTCTGTTCGCCTGCCCTCGTAGCTCAGTGGATAGAGCTGGGGCGTCCTAAGCCCTGAGTCGGGGGTTCGATTCCCTCCGAGGGCGTTCCGCCTGGCACGCGGAGGGGTCGCATAGTGGTCGAGTGCGCCCGCCTCGAAAGCGGGTAGGCCAAAAGCCTCGCGGGTTCGAATCCCGCCCCCTCCGCGCCCCTGTTATTTCCGTGTTGCGGCAAACGGTTATCCGTGCGGCTGCGTATAGATACTTGACAAGACAACACTAAAGTCCCATAATACGATCACACTAACTCTGAGCATATTGGATGCGCAAGATCGGACTGGAGGTACTCATATGGCCAAGACGGTAGGGATCGACCTGGGCACGACCAACTCGGTCGTCGCGGTTCTCGAGGGAGGCGAACCATCCGTGATTCCCAACGCGGAAGGCAGCCGCACCACATCATCGGTTGTAGGCTTCACGAAGACCGGAGAGCGGCTTGTCGGATCTGCCGCAAAGCGACAGGCGATTGTGAATCCGGAACGCACCATCATCTCGGTGAAGCGACGGATGGGTACATCGGAGAAGATCGCGATCGACGACCGCACGTATACTCCTGAAGAGATATCGGCGATGGTGCTCCAGAAGCTCAAGGCCGACGCGGAAGCCTACCTCGGCGAGACCGTTGATTCCGCCGTCATCACGGTACCGGCCTATTTCAACGATGCGCAGCGGACCGCCACAAAGAACGCGGGTGAAATCGCCGGCATGAAGGTGCTTCGGATCATCAATGAACCAACCTCCGCCGCGCTTGCCTACGGCCTGGACCGAAAGAAGAACGAGACGATCCTTGTCTTTGACCTCGGTGGCGGCACGTTTGATGTCTCCATACTCGAAGTCGGCGACGGGGTGTTTGAGGTCAAATCGACCGCTGGCGATACGCAGCTCGGCGGCGATGACTGGGATAGTCGTATCGTCGACTATGTAGCCGCGGAGTTCAAAAAGCAGCATGGCATCGATCTCTCCAAAGACCGTCAGGCCATGCAGCGTATTCGCGAAGCCGCAGAGAAGGCCAAGGTAGAACTCTCCAATGTCGTCCAGACCAACATCAACCTCCCGTTCATCAGCGCGACGAGCGACGGGCCAGTACACCTCGATGTGAATATCTCGCGCGCGAAGTTCGAGGAGCTGACCGCTGATCTGTTGGCACGCTGCGAAGGCCCGTTCAAACGGGCTATCCAGGACGCCAAGATCAAGGCCTCCGATCTCGACGAGATCGTCCTCGTAGGCGGATCGACGCGAATGCCGATGGTACAGGAACTCGTCAAGCGGTTGGGCAACGGCAAAGAGCCCTGTAAAGGCGTGAACCCCGACGAGGTCGTGGCGATCGGCGCCGCCATCCAGGCTGGCGTCCTTGCGGGGGAAGTAAAGGATGTCGTGCTCCTCGATGTTACTCCCCTCTCGCTCGGCATCGAGACTCTCGGCGGAGTGTTCACCCGATTGATCGATCGCAACTCAACGATACCGATCCGGAAATCCGAGGTCTTCTCTACGGCCGATGATGGGCAAACCACCGTCCATGTTAAGGTCTTTCAGGGCGAACGGGAGATCGCGGCGCACAACAAGCTCCTTGGTGATTTCGTATTGACTGGTCTTCCACCGGCCCCCCGCGGGATCCCGCAGATTGAGGTCACCTTCGACATCGATGCGAACGGTATCGTCAACGTCTCCGCCAAGGATCGCGCAACGAGCAAGGAGCAGCGGATCACGATCACCGGTTCTAGCAATCTCGACAAGTCGGACATCAACCGAATGGTACAGGAGGCCGCTGCGCACGCCGAGGATGATCGTAACCAGAGGGAACTCGCAGAAGCCAGGAACAAGGCGGATTCCCTTATATATCAGACCGAAAAAACGCTCCGGGAGCTTGGCGATAGAGTTCCATCCGACGACAAACTCGCCATTGATACCGCAATCGGCAACGTCAAGAGCGCGCTCGAAGCGAACGAACTCGCCGATATCAAACGGACGACCGAGGAGCTGCAGACCGCCAGCTATAAGCTGAGCGAGATCCTGTATCGGCAATCCGCGCCGGACGCCCATCCGAACCCCACCGACTCCAGCGAGAGCGGGCCCAGAGCAGACTCGACCGACGACGTGATCGACGCGGATTTCGACTCGTAGCGGACGACGGCGCGCGTCGAGGCCCTCGCCTCGCGATGGTCCTCGATGCGCGTTCAACAAACACGAGAGCGAAAACGTGACGACACCTCCATATAAGGACTACTATGCGATCCTCGGCGTCACGAAGGGAGCCGACGAGAAGGCGATCAAATCGGCCTATCGACGCCTGGCGCGAAAGTACCATCCCGATGTCAACCCGGGGAACGCCGAAGCTGAAGAGAAGTTCAAGGTCATCAGCGAGGCCTATGATGTCCTTGGAGACGCCAAAAAGCGGGAGCAATACGACAGCGTTGGTGAACAATGGAGACGGGCCAGTCAGGGTGGGGGTTGGCCCCGATCAAGTACTCCTTCTGGGTCGCCAACCCAGGAATACGATATCAGCAGCGCCCACCTGCAGGAGATTCTGGAGTCTCTGTTCGGTGGCGGCCGGGATGCCCATGACCAGATGCGGAATCGGGGCGAGGATATCGAGTTCGCGATCGATGTTACGCTCGATGAGGTGATGAAAGGCGCCATCAAAGAACACGCCGTCAACATAGAGGATATCTGTAAGACCTGCAACGGCACCGGCTCCCAGAGTCGTCGCCGCGGCGTCCTCAATATAGGCGGGCCCGCCTGTCCGACATGTCGCGGGACCGGCCGTATTGTTCGGCCTCAACGCTTGAAGGTACGCATACCGCCAGGGGTTCGGGACGGTCGACGGCTGCATCTCCGTGGCCAGGGAGCGGCGGGTACGACCGGTCATAAGGGAGACATGTACCTGGTCGTACGCGTGTTGAAACACCCATCCTTCGAGATCCACGAGCGGGATCTGTATACGGACGTCGATATCCCCTACACCATCGCGGCGCTCGGAGGCGAGATCTCCGTACAGACTCCGATTGATACGCGTCAGCTGACAGTACCGGCGGGCGTGCAGAGCGGACAACGGATCCGTGTTAGCGGCCATGGGATCCCGAATCCCGGGGGCCGCGCTGGCGATCTGTATGCCAGAGTTCGCATTACCGTGCCGCGAAAGCTCCTTCCACGCGAACGCGAGCTATTGGCTGAGATTGCCGCGCTTCGCGGCGATCGCCCGCCGTCTCGGGATAAGGATGTCCAGGCCGATGTCGCATCCATGTGAAGATCCGGTCTACGTGATCAGCATTGCGGCCCAGCTGACAGGGCTCCATCCTCAGACCCTGCGACTCTATGAACGCCTCGGTCTCGTGTCGCCGAGTCGGATCGGGAACAAGAACCGACTGTTCTCAGAGGCTGATGTGGAACGCCTGAGGCAGATTCGGCGCTTTACACAGGATATGGGTGTCAACCTCGCCGGTGTTGAGATCATTCTGGATCTCTTACAGCGCCTTGAAGAGCTGCAATCCCTCGTCGATCGTCTTGAGCGAAAACTACGCGAGTCAGGATCCGATCGATAGCCGCATCGCGACGGCATGAATCGATGTCGAGTTCTCGTCCGGTGTCAGTGACGGAAGTGCCGAACGCCGGTGAAGATCATGGCGATGCCGCGCGCATTACACAGCGCGATGGTATCGGCATCCTTCTTCGAGCCGCCTGGCTGGATGATGGCCGTGACGCCCGAGTCCGCCGCCAGCGCAGGACCATCATCGAACGGGAAGAAGGCATCAGAGGCAAGAACCGCCCCAGCGGCCGCCTTACCTGCCTGCGACACCGCCAACCGTACGGACTGTACGCGGTTCATCTGTCCCGCACCAACCCCAACAACTTGATGATCCCGTGTCAGCACGATCGCATTCGATTTTACATGCTTGACCACGCGCCATGCGAATAGCAGCTCGGCCATCTCCTCAGCCGTCGGGGCCCGATCCGTTACCACGCGCATATCATCTTGATTGATAAGCTTTATGTCTCTTTCCTGTACTAACAGGGCACCGTTGATCTGGCGCACAGACCAGCGATCGGCCTTTTGACGCCATCCGTCGAGTTCACCGACCGCTAGAAGCCTGACGTTGGCTCCCCAACCTTTGCGACCGATGATCGTCGCCAGAGCGTCCGGCGCGAAACCGGGCGCTACGACTACCTCGAAGAAGAGACCTTGCGCCGTCAGCGCGGCGGCCGCCTCAGTGTCAACTTCCCGATTGAACGCAACGATCCCGCCGAACGCAGAGACCCGATCACCCTCCAATGCACCGCCGAATGCTTCGGCCAGCGTACCGGCCATCGCCGCTCCGCACGGGTTTGCATGTTTCACGATTGCACACGCAGGTCGTTCGTCAAGATCCTTCACCAGTTCCAGCGCTGCTTCAGCATCGCAGAGGTTGTTATAGGACAGTTCTCTACCTGAGAGGAGCGTGCCTGTTCCAACGCCCGGTTCCTGGCTATTCGGTTGCTCATATACCGCTGCAGCCTGGTGCGGATTTTCACCATAACGGCATCGGTACCTGAGCCGGCCCGATATCGTGATCCGCTCGGGCGGCTCCGTCTCCGCAGCCAACCGCTCGTGCATCCAGGAGGCGATCACCGCGTCATAGGCGGCAACATGGGCGAAGGCCCTGGCTGCCAACCGTTTCCTCGTTGGGAGAGAGACCGTACCGCCGGTCTCCTGCAGCTCACATAGCACCGCGGCATAGTCGGATGGTTCTACAAGCACGACCACATCCTGATAGTTCTTCGCGGCTGCTCGGATCATCGCCGGCCCGCCGATGTCTATGTTTTCAACACATTCCTCTACATTGCTGCCACGAGAAACGGTATCGGAGAAAGGATACAGGTTCACACACACGAGGTCGATCGGTGCGATACCGGCCGCCTTTATGGCAGCGGTATGATCCTGCCTATCGCGACGGAACAGAATCCCCCCATGCACCGCAGGGTGGAGCGTCTTGACGCGACCATCCAGCATCTCCGGATATTGCGTGATCTCGTCGATGCCGATTACCGTGAGCTCCGCCGAACGGAGGAGACGGGCGGTACCGCCCGTAGACAAGATATCTACGCCTAACCTGGACAATGCAGCAGCGAACTCAACGATTCCCGCCTTATCCGATACGCTGATAATGGCCCGCTGCACGGGTTGGCTCTTCATGATGCCCAGCCTCCAGAGCCTGCGAGGATCACAGGCGTTCGGGTATAGCTTACCTGTCGATCAGAACGCCTGCGAACCCATTCACACGTGTCTATGAATGACCGATCGACATGCACTCGTCCAAACCGATCGCCGAATCCGCATGCGCCTCTCAGCGGTGACCGCTTGTTCGAGCTACAAGCGGTGTGATCGCCGCATCCAGAGTCGCTTCCGATGTGCCGGCATCCACATTTTCGAAGAGATACCAGCGCTCAACGTGTTCCACCCTACCCTCGGGAGCAATCTGCGTGAGCGGACCGACGGTCTCGACCTCCATGAACGAGCCCTGGGTGTACGTTTCGCAGTTGCAGCCGTCATCGGGATACCGGGCGCCCTCAACATAGGGGAACCGCTTGACAAAGAGGGTCTGCTCCGTCAGATAGGCTGCCCAGCCCTGCTTGTTTGCCACGCCGATCTTCTGGGCGGAGTTCATGGCCGCATCTGAGCGGAGCCGAACGTATTTCTTACCGAAACTCCAGCGAGGATCCGTCATATCGGTATAGTGCCAGAGCACCAGCGGGCGGGCCGGCAACAGGCGCTCGTCATGGGAGATGTACGGCTCTTGCGGGATAATCGTAGTCCCACCACCGCGCACGATGGTAAGCGCCCAGGGGGCCGCTTCGACAGTCCATACGCCCCGGTTCGTCAACCTGTGGGTGACGGTCACTTCGGTTCCGGCACTCGCAAGAGTGACGGTTATCTCTTTCTGCATGCCTGTCTTCGGTTCCACGGTCTGGGTGAGCCGCACCGTATCGGTACCCTCCACCGACACTTGCACGGGTTCGTTATCGGGTGAATAGCTCCGGGGCTTCGCCTCGGGCGCGTGCCAGAACCGATGACCTCCATAGGGCTTCCAGGCGCCCCAATCGGTGTCCACCACATCCGACGGTATCTCTGCGAAGAGATTGGGCTTACCAACGAAGCCATAGCGGATCACGCGCGGCCCGATATCCGTCGTCACGACGACATCGACCATCCCGTTGTTCAGACGATAGCAGTTGGGCAGACCCATATAGGCGGTCTTTTCCACGTTAACTTCTCCTTTCGCGGAAGACATCATCATGCCACATAGACCAATAATGCTTACGAAACTTGTACTACGCATCCGTCATCCTCCGTTCGAAATCCGCACATGCGCCGTGAACCCGTACAACCTCTCCATCAACGACCGTGAGACCTGCTCGAAAGAGCTCTACAGCCCGCACATAGGTCTCGTGCTCGAGCGGCAGGATCCGTGCCGCCAGCGTCTCCGGCGTATCCCCCGGCAGAACCGGTACCCGCGCCTGGAGGATGATCGGTCCGTGATCATATTGATCGTCGACGAAGTGCACGGTACAGCCCGTCTCGTTCTCGCCGGCTGCGATCACCGCCTCGTGCACCCGACGGCCAAACATCCCCTTCCCGCCGAACTTCGGGAGCAGCGCTGGATGTACGTTCATTGCACGCCACCGGAACTCCTCTACAACGATCTCCGGAAGCAGGCGCATATAGCCTGCAAGGCAGATCAGGTCGACTCTCGCTGATCGCAGCGCTCCGAGAAGCCGCTGGCCGTAGTCACTATCGCCGCCACCCGGAACCACTGTCACAGGCGTTTCGGAGCTTCGGGCTCGATCCAGCGCCGGAGCACGAGCGTCTGAGCCCACAACGGTAACGACCTCACCGTCAATACGCCCGTTCTTGCAGGCATCGATGAGCGCCAGCATATTGGAGCCGCGGCCATGCTGCCCGACTAGAACGCCGATCCGCAGCGGCTCCGTTCGCGCTCCTGTCACCCGGCCGGCCATCGCCCACCTCGCGATTCGGTTCCGCTCTCGGCCTCACGTACGCGCACGCGTGTATTAGTCATGCGATTTCACCCGATTCGCCGTAACAAACCGTCGGCCAATGTGTCTCACCAACCGAAAGCAATACTGAAGAGAGGTCGATACCCATGTATCCACAGAGTACCAGCAACACCAACCATCCCAATCAGGAGGAAACAGTGATGCAGTGTGACAAGGTGTGGGATCTCCTGTCGGTGTATGCCGACGGTGAAACATCCACCCACGAAACGACGGTCGTTGAAGCGCACATCGCCCAGTGCGCCGACTGCGCCCGCGATCTCCAGTTCATGCAGAGCACCCATGCGGTCCTGCAGGATGTGCCGGAGGTCGAGCCCCCTGCGGCTCTTCGATCCGCCATCCTCGCCGCCACTGTCGATCGGCTTTCGCTCACCGAGCGACTTGCCACGGCCGTTCGCCGCACCCTTGCCCCGACCCCGGTTCGCTACGGAGCCATCGCCGCTGCAGGCGCCGCAGCCCTGACCGCCGTCGTCCTCAACAGCGGCAACAACCCGGTCCACTACAATCCCCGAACGCCGCAATCCATCGCAGCCGCTCCTACCATGCCGAACACAGCTGGCGGCGATCCCAACGCTCCGACCCTGGACCTGCTCGACGTCTACCAGCCCGATGCCGCCCCAGCCGCGACACCGTCGCTCCGGGTTCGTCTGGACTCTCACAGGACCACGACCCGCACGGCATCCCTCCGCCCAGGCACATCCTCGGCCCCGATCCGGACCGCCACACGGACCTCGCCCCGGCCGTCCGCGACGACATCGCCAACAACCACTTCGGCAGACGATAACGACAAGACCGCTCCGGTCTCGAGTGAGCCGACCTATTCGGAACTGCCTGCGATCGAGCCCGAACCGACTCGAACGATCGTGGCAGCTCTCGGATCCGGCACCGACACTCCCGAAGCCGAACGAACGAACACGAATGATCCCGCTTCGCCCCGGATCGTCCTGACTGCTTCCGCGGCCGCGATGGATCCCGAGCAGATCGCGACCCTTGCCGATCTCCGACGCGCTCTGTCCCATCGGGCTGCAGACAGCTCCGGCAACCCGACGACGGCCAACAGAGGGCGAGATCGCCAGATCCGACTGAACGTGATCAAAGGCTCCTTCTGAACGATCGATACCGTACGACCCTGAGCACCACCCATGAACACCCGCATGGAGACGTATAGATGAGACGATACACACGAACGAAACTGGCCATGACCCTCGCGGCGGCCGCTCTGATGATGAGCGTCCGCTTTGGCGCTTCTGCGCAGCAATCACCGATCGTACCCTTCGATCTGAATGCGGCAAAGGCCAACCTGCGAGGACTGAACGGTCAGGAACTGTCGTATCTGGACAAGAACGGGACGGCCACTGGCCCCACAGCCCCGTGTCTGGAAACCCTCCGCGGCAACGGTACGCGCGCCGGCTATATGCTCACGCATGGCGGCGTGATCCCGGCCTCGGTACGCGTATCTGTCGGAGCGCGATCCCTTCGTTCGGGTGTGGACTATGGGCTCGACTACTCCACGGGAATGCTCGTCTTCACAGAACCCGTCCGCCGGTTTGATACGATCACCATCTCCTACGACTATGTCACTGGGGCTGACGGATCTCGATCTCTGGCGCCTGCATCTGGCATGACCCTGAACTTCCGCGGCACGAGCCTCAACTTCGGCTACGGCGTCAGCGCATTCAACGGCCTCGACTTCAACAGCTATGGCCTCTCGACCAGCAGCCAGTTCGGCAGCGGATCGACACTGAAGGGCTTTATGTACTTCAGCACCCCTTCGGCCAGCAATGACAACGTACAGGGCAGAACCGACGCAACGCGCGCCGGCAATCTCAAGCGCGACCTCAGCAAGGCTAAGAGCGGTCACCTCCTAACCCAGGAACTGAACGCCAAAGTCGGCAGCGCTTCGGTCCGAGCCACCTATCAGGATGTCGGTACATCCTTCGGCGGCTTCCAGGCCATGCGCCAGTCCAACGCCGGCAACGCCGAAGCGCTCAACCAGATCGCCATACTCGAAAAGGAGCGGGGTATCCGTCGCCTCGGGTTCGGCACATCACTTCCACTCTCGGGCACAACCAAACTGGGCTTCGACTGGGATCGCACCTCGGACGGTCATGGCGATATCTCCCGGCAGGCCCTCTCCCTGAACGCCAAAGGGATCTCACTGGCTTATACCGACCTCACGATCGATCAGGACTTCTCGGCTTTCAAGAGCCTGCGAGAAGGCGAGGCGGGTCAGTGGGCGCGAGAGCGCGGCATGCGCCGCACCACCCTCGGCCTATCCCTTACACCGGGTAAGAATAACAACCTCGGTTTCAATCAGAGCAGCCTGCGCGATAGCTCCGGTTCGCTCCTTCGCCAATCCATTCAACTGGGAACCAAAGGCCTGGGTTTCACCTATAACCGACGTACGGCCGACAGCGGCTTTGCGCGGATCAACGACCTCTCGGACGCCGAAAAGACCGAACTCGCGCTCGATATTCGCCGGCAATACAATCCCAATGCCGCGGCCGGTGAAGTAACAGCCAAAGATCGGCAGCAGCTCGGCGTGGAAGCCGGACTTGAGCGCTCCCGTATGGGTTTCACGGGCGCACTGGGCAAGGACACCTCCCTCGCGGCCAATATGTTCACCATCGACGACGGATCCGGCAGTGTGCAGCGGAATACCCTTTCGCTCAATGGCCGAGGATTCGCCGTCACCTACCTTGATCAGTCCATCGGCAGGGACTTCTCGCGCCTGGGCCAACTCAGTGAGTTCGAACGCGGCCAGCTCGGCAACGAAGTGGGTCTGCGCCGCAACGCCCTGGGGATTCAGCTCGCGCTCAACAAGTCCTCGTCACTGGCTTATAACCAGTCTTCAGCCCGAGACGAGGCCGGCGGCATGTCACGCCAGTCGTTCGCCTATGCCGCCAAGGGTGTGAACGCGTTCCTGAACGTCGCCAACACGGATGCTTCATACGCGCGCGCACGTGATATGGCCGGACTGGACAAAAACGCTGCGGCCGCCATTGAGGCGGAGCGAGGCTTCCGACGGATCGACTTCGGCGCCAACCTGACCTCGATCAAGGGTCTGCAGCTCAACACCTACACCTACCAGGCAACCAACGCTGCCGAGGATCGCGGACGAAGCCGCTATCGCCATTCGGCCGATTGGACACCCAGCAAGTCCAGCCAGATCAGCTATCTGACCGAAGGATTTGCCGACACCGCCGGCGGTGCAACGACCTCCGGTGTCGACCACACTCGTATCACCCTCGACCAGCAGATGGCCCGTGGCATGAAACTCCATGCTTCCAACGACACGGTTCAAACAACCAACGGCGAACAGACCTCTACCGTCACCACCAACTACGCCCGCTTTGAAACGGATCGCTCCAAGGCCAACAATCTTCTCGCCGAGGTCAAGCGGATCGCGAACAGCGCCGGCACGTTCGAGAACACCACGCATCTGGATATGAACCTCAGGGCATCCAGGGCGATGTCGTTCCGACTCAACCATCTCAATATCGATCGTGGAACAGACCCATCCTCCATGACGAATACCATGGCGATGAACTGGCAGCTCAGCAAGCAGATCAGCTTCACAGGCTCCTACGCGCTCACGACCACCAATAACGGCGCCAACGGTTTTGCCCGGTCCTTCTCGCTCGGCGGTGAACTGATCCGCAATCTGAACGTGACCGGATCCTACACCGAGGCCAGTATTGAGGGGCGCCCAGCCCGATCCTCCTACGACCTGAATGTAGCGAACGCGAAGCCCTTCTCGTTCCTCGGCCTCTCCAACGCAACCATGGCGTTTAAGTACTCCACACTCAACGACCAGGGCCGTAAGATGAGCCAGGCGGTGTCCGGAGTTCTGAACGCCAACATCGGCAAGAACGCTCTCGCACTGGAGTACGGTGGATCGCTCGACCCGAAGAACAACAGCGCCGTATCGCGATCATTCAGCTTCGTTTCGGACCGAAATGAGAAGCTGCCGTTCCACTTCGACGTGCTCTACAAAGCCCGTAACATCAACCGGGGCGATGTCCAGCTCGTACGACGCTACAACCTGACCATGCGGATCGACAGAGCCACCAACCTTGCCTATAGCTATCAGTCTCTCCCCGAAGCCGGCAATGGTAAGATGCAGCCGCTCGTCTCCTCGTCCTTCTCTCTGAAGCGCAGCCTTGGCGCGTCATCGAGCTTCGCCCTCGACTACACAACGCTCCACGACCTCGCCAAGCGGACCTCAGTACGCAAACTGGGCGCGATCTATCAGTCTAAGCTCAGCTCCCTCGCAGCCGTACAGGTTGGCTACAGCGTCGATATCAGCAATCTGAACGGCCAGAACGTAAACGCGCATACCGTATCCATGAACTTCGACCGCCGCATCAACGCCGACAACGTCCTCGCGTTCGGCGCCGCCTACACGATGAACCAGAACGGCTCTGCCAACGACGTGCGCGGCACGGTCGAGTTCAAGACCCGCTTCTAAGCCCCTCCCCACCGTATCTGCGTCTTTCTAGATTGCACTCCTAGCGTATCGCAGTAACCCGACGGCCGTTCCAACCTCCCAGCCTCCCACCCAAGCCCGACCCGCCTGTCGTTCCCACCCTCCCGAACCTGAACTCGCCGCCAGCGGTATACTTGTAGCTCCGGATCAGCCGCCACCCGACGATCGCACCAGTCCATCGCACTGCGTTGCTGGCCGGATATCGAGGGACAACCACACCAATGCACGCCGCTTATATCGCACGCGGGAAGACCGTACTTCGCGCGGAAAGCGCGGCTATCGACGCAATCGCGGAGCGCCTGGATGAATCGTTCGCCTGCGCGGTCGATCACGTGCTCCATTGCCGCGGGCGGATCATCACCACCGGTATCGGCAAAGCCGGGGCGATTGCCCGGAAAATCGCCGCTACTCTCTCATCCACCGGCACACCGGCCATTTTCCTACACCCTGCCGAAGGAGTCCACGGTGACCTCGGGGTCGTTGGCGCCGAGGATACGGTTCTCGCCTTTTCCTATAGTGGTGAGAGCGATGAGGTGGTCCGGCTTCTGCCATCCCTGCGCCGGATCGGTGCGCCGTTGATCGCCATTACCGGTTCACCCAGCTCGACGCTCGCCTCGGGAGCCGCGATCATTATCGACGCTGCCATATCCTCCGAGGCCTGCGGTCTCGGCCTTGCCCCCACAACCTCCACCACCGTGATGCTTGCGCTCGGCGACGCGCTTGCCCTGACGGTGATGGACGCCCGCGGCTTTACCAAGGACGACTTCGCGCTCTACCATCCCGCTGGAGCGCTTGGTCGTCGGTTGACGCTCCGAACGTCTGATGTGATGAGAACCGGGAGTCAAGTCGCGATCGTCCATCTCGAGACGGTCGTTCGGGATACTCTGTTTACGATTACCCGAGCCGGAGCGGGCGCTGCGTTCGTCATCGACGATGATGGTGTGCTTCAAGGCCTGTTGACCGACGGCGACCTCCGGCGCGCCTTGCTGAACGATCCGTCAACGCTCGATCGATCCACTGGAGAGGTAATGAATCCGCACCCTCTCGTGATTCAGGGAGATCCTCTCGCGGCGGAGGCCCTGTCTATCCTCGAGAAGTCGGAGCGCCGGCCGGGAGAAGCGCCGGTGGTGGACTCGGACGGGCGACCGGTAGGCTGTCTCATGCTCAAGGACCTGCTCCGATGCGGGATCGTCTGACCATGCCGCGACATGGTGATGCTGGGCGCGTACGGCTTCTGGCCATGGATGTCGACGGGGTCCTGACGGACGGCGGGCTCTATATGGGACAGGACATCGAACTCAAACGGTTCTGCGTGCAGGACGGACTGGGCCTCCGGCTCGCGGCCCTGGCGGGCATCGCCCTCGCGTGGATATCCGGGCGCGAATCGGTGGCCGTACGAGGCCGCGCCGCAGAGCTGGGGGACATCCAGCTGTTCGAAGGCGTTCAGGATAAAAGGCTGGTCGTGGAGCGCCTTGCTCACTCGCTCAATCTGGATTTCGAGGACATTGGCTTCATCGGCGATGACCTCAACGACCTGCCCGTGATGCGATGCTGCGGCTGGGCCTGCGCCCCGAGCAACGCCGCGCCGATGGTCCGACTGGAAGCCCATTACGTCTGCACTGCGGCCGGCGGACACGGCGCGGTCCGCGAAGCGTGCGAACTGATCCTCGGCGCACAGCGAACCCTCGACCGGGCCATCAACGACTATCTCACCATGTATCGCGCCGAACCGTTCACAGCGATGTGATGGTTCTGCCGATCCGTCCATCCATGATCGCCCACAGGCTGCCGATTCTGTCCATCGTGGGTCCGACTGCCATCGGCAAGACCGATGTCGCCATCCAGATATCCAGGCGGGCGCCCGCCGAGATCATCAGCGCCGATTCCATGGCGGTCTACCGCGGCCTCAACATCGGTACCGCCAAGCCAACCGATAGCCAGCGGAGGCTAGCCCGGTTCCACTGCATTGATATTGCGGAACCTAATGAGCGCTTCAGCGTCGCCGAGTTCCAGAGATGCGCACACGCCGCTATCGACGGTTGCACTGGCCGTGGCCATCTTCCGATCCTATCTGGCGGCACGGGACTCTACGTTCGCGCCGTCCTCGATGGTCTCAGCTTAGCTTGTGTCCCTGCGGACGAGCGCTTCCGCACGGCGCTGCGCGAAGAAGCGGATATCCTGGGGTCGCAGCGCCTCCATGACCGGCTGCAATGCGTCGATCCTGCAACCGCGGAGCGGGTACATCCCAACGATCTCGTTCGGATCATCAGGGCTCTGGAGGTCTGGCATGCAACCGGACGCCCCTTATCCTTATATATAGATAGAGACAGGGCCGAACGACAACCCGCGACCGCGATACGTATCGGGCTTCGAATGTCGATGGACGCGCTCGATCTACGCATCGTGGAGCGCGTCCATCGTATGTATTCCATGGGCCTCGTTCGCGAAGTCGAAGGGCTGCTAGCTAGGGGCATCTCGCCTGATGCTCCGGCCATGCGTGCGCTGGGCTATGCTGAGACCGTGGCCTATCTTCTCCGAGATAGTACCCACGACGAATGTGTCGCAAAAGTGATCAAGAATACTAGAAGGTACGCACGACGGCAGATGACGTGGTTTCGCTCTGACAAAGCCCTTCATTGGCTCGACATCGACCAACGAGATGCTGAGGAGACCGCCGATACCATCCTCGATCTGTATAGAGCGAACCTTGAAAGGAGCGATACGGTATGAGCAAATCGCAACCCAATCTACAGGATATGTTCCTGAATCAGGTTCGCAGGGACGGTATGTCCGTAACCATCTACCTCTCGAATGGAGTGCAGCTCCGCGGCTCGGTCCGGGGATTTGATTCCTTTACGGTGATCCTCGATTCGCCGGGACGACCCACCCAGCTCGTGTATAAGCACTCGATCACCTCTGTGGTACCCAGCAAGCCGATCAACCTCTTTACCAACGGCAAGAGCGAAGATGGGCGCAGGCCACGCAGTGATCGGCAGATCCCGAGTGCGGAGGACACCGGCTCGGACGATACCGCCGACGAGGCGCAGGAGGAGTCAGAGCCGTGAGATTCACCAAGATGCACGGGATCGGCAACGACTTCGTAGTATTGGACGCCGTGACCGAGGAGCTGCCTGCAGTGGACTACTCCGATTTGTCGCAGCGCGTCTGTGAACGCAAGTTCGGTGTGGGCGCCGACGGTCTGATCGTAATCCTCCCTTCGAAGATCGGAGATATCGGAATGCGGATGTTCAATCCCGACGGATCCGAGGCCGAGATGTGCGGGAATGGGGTGCGCTGCGTCGCTCGCTATGCCCACGAGCGCCGACTGACAGACGGCTCTACGATCCGGCTTGAGACCGCGGCGGGCATACGGACCCTCAAGGTAAACACGAAGAAGGGTATGATCGAAAGCGTACGGGTGGATATGGGCAGGCCCATTCTTGAGAGAGCGGGCATACCGATGCGAGGCGCGGAGACAGAACGGGCGATCGATGAGCCGCTTCGGGTCGCGGGACGACGCCTGAAGTTTACGGCGGTCTCGATGGGCAATCCCCATGCCGTGATTTTTGATGCCGGAACCTCCCCCGCGATCGTCGAACAGCTGGGACCTCCAATCGAGCAGCACCGGTTGTTTCCGAAACGCACCAACGTGCAGTTCGTCGAGATCCAGTCGACATCCGAAGCCGTTCTTGCCACATGGGAGCGGGGCGCAGGAGCGACCCTCGCCTGCGGCACCGGCGCCTGCGCGGCCCTGGTTGCGGGCGTTCTCACCGGACGACTGGGACGTCGGGCCCTCCTTCATCTCCCGGGAGGCGATCTGGAAGTAGAATGGGCTGGAGACGACCGGGTATGGATGACCGGTCCAGCCGTGGAAGTGTTCGTCGGCGAATATCCCGGTTGAGGTCTCAAGGGAGGACGTGTGCATGCGCTACGCTATATGTAATGAGACATTTCAGGGATGGGAATGGGAGAAGGCCTGCGATTTCGTAGCCGAGTGTGGCTACGATGCCATTGAGATCGCCCCGTTTACCCTCGCCGCTGATATCCGCACCATCGGTCCCGGAAGGCGCGATGACATCAAGAAGACAGCAGAACGCGCAGGCCTGGAGATCGTCGGCCTCCACTGGCTCCTCGTATCGCCCGAGGGTCTTTCCGTCACCTCGACCGATCCGGATGTACGAAAGTCCGCATCCGATTATCTAATCGCCCTTGCGGATTTCTGCGCGGACCTCGGGGGTACGGTCATGGTATTCGGATCGCCGGCACAGCGTCGGGTGCCTGATGGAAT
>JABWBA010000059.1 GCA_013360745.1 Chthonomonadales bacterium
GTTGCCGCCTGGATCGAAGGTGGCGTAGTAGTCGACGCCGCCGACTTCATCGGGGATGTAGGTCTCGCCCGCAGGATCGCTCGGACGGGAGATCACCGCAACGGGCTTGGGCGTAAAGACCGTGGACTGGGACACCAGAATATCCCAGGGGGTGACCAGATTGATGTAGGCGCTGCTATCGGAAGCGGCCATGCCCCATTCGGGAATGGTCATTGGCGCGTGGACTCCGCTCCGGGTGCCCGTTGGCTCGTAATGGCCGTCGTCGGTCCAGCTGTAGGCGTGCGAAGTCAACGAGGCATTGCCTGTCCACGCCTGATGGCCAAGGTCCGTCGGCGGCCCGAGCGCCGGCGCGGCGCCCACGATGAAGTCGGCCAGGATGTCGAACCACGCGCCGGACCAGTTGGCGACACCGTCCATATCGACACCGGGCCCGCCCATAGGATCGGTCAGCGTGATGATATTGTACGCATTCAGCCCTTTGAACATGTTGTACATGCTGTAGGCGTCGCGAGCGCTGGACCAGCCCATTTGCACATCGGGGATGAAGAAGGAGCGGTAGAGGTAGCTCAACGCGCCCTCGACCCGCGGGTCTGTAACCGGCGCTCCGACGTAATGGAGGCCGACGAGGCCGCCGCCGGTCTTGGCCGCGTTCTCGTAATGGTATCCGGGCTCGTAGTCCTGGCCGCCGTAGCGATGAAGGCCACGATAGCCTCCGGTACGACGGTCCGTAGAGCCGTAAACCGTAATCGCGTCCGTATTCGAGTTATTCGTCAGCCAGAGGTCCAGCGCGGATTTGAAGGTCGGGGCCGTATCGATCATCGGGAAGCCAGGGCCCGGTATCGGCGTAGCGAGATGGGCCTGCTGCGCGGCCGCGAGTCCGATCGCGTACCAGCCAACCGCAGAACCATCGCTATCGTACGGGGTTGCGTAGTAACGGGCTCCGCCTTCCCATGAGCCGCCCTCGGCCTGAATATACTGAAAGCCGTCGACGAAGTCCTCAAGGAGCGCATGATAGGTGGGATAGTCGATCCGATTGGGGATCGGGGCGGCAACGTAACCGGCCTGAGCGAGCGCCTGCATGTGCATCCCGCCTTCATAGACCGGTGTGCTCTGGCTAATGAGGCAGAGGCCGTTGGGGACGCCGCCGGGGCCATGGGTGTCCGGATTGAAGGGCCCGAAGGTGGCGAAGGTCTTCATGGCCGTCGCTACCTGCGCCAGATTGCCCGCGTCGGTGAGCCAGTTGATCAGGCGGTTGAGGTCGTCAACATAGCCGTCCTTGGTCGGGTCATTGCTGAAGTTCTTGCCGCCGGTGATCGACCGACCGAGGTTCTCGAAGCAGACGGCCGCCATCGCGGACGGACCGATATTAACTCCGCCGCTACCGAGGCCGTATTGCTCGATATAACCGATGTCCGCCGCCGGGTGTGGCGCGGTCGCATAACCGTCGATGCGGCTGATCTGCGTATGCAGATACCACAGACCTTCGTCTGTCGACCGGGCAATACGATCCGCTCGCACCGTCGGACTGCCGACGATGATGTAGTAATAGCCGACCGCGACGGCAGCGGCTGCGTCGGTGACGGTAATCTTGGCCGTAACCGGCGTTCCGACTGGCAGCGTGTAGGTGTGGCTCGCGGCTGCGCCGTTGTAGCCATCGACGACGCCCGGGGTCGAGATGATCGGCGAGCCGTCGCCCGGATCCCAGTCGACGGTGTAGGGAGGGGTCCCGCCCTGCACGACGGCCTTGAGCCGGGTAGCGACGCCGGAGAAGACCGTATGCCGGCTCAGGAGACTGGGCGGGTTATTGGCGAAGGTGGAATCCGCGACCCAGGGAATAGGGATGATGGCGAGCGGCCCGGGGGCCAGCGTACGCCTGGCAGCCGGCTTCGGAACCACCGGCTTGGGACGGGGGCCCGCCGCGTCGGAATCGACGATATTCTGCGAGATGATCTTGAACTCATCGGATGCCTGAAGCCGATAGGCGCCGTGAGGCAGTTTGACCACGGTAATGCTGCGATTGCCGATGACGCCGGCCCATGCGGATCGCCCGGACTTCGGGTCGATCGCACGCAACGACGTCGACGGAGCATAGCCCAGAACGGCAATGCCGTTGTAGGTATAGACGGACTTGTTGACAACCGGCGCACCGGGTCGAGGTCGCGTCTTGCTCTGGGCATCCGCATCGGGCATGGCAAGCAGCAAGGCCGCAGCCAGGGCCATCACCGATAACGAGATGGTGCGCATGATGCGCTTCTCCTTAGTAAAGAGTTATCCGACGCAGCAGCGTCGGCACGACTAGCCCGAATGAACTCGGGATCTTGCAGGTGGACGCCTACTTTGCGGATGTTCGGCCGCCAGATGGCTTTCTTCTGGACCAGTGGTCCAGAGCGGCCTGGCGGACCGATTTGTACGGGGCCTCACACAACCACGGGCGAGACCCGGTCTTCGGCCTGGGGCCGAAAGCCTTCAGATCGGAATAGGCTGCGATCTGTACGACATGGTTCCCATATCGGATGAGGGTCGTACGGGCATAGGAGACAGCCTCATCGCGATTGGAGCGGATCTCCGTCGCATCGATGGCTTCATCCCCGACCTTGATCGGAATGGTCCTGCGCTGGGCCCACTGGGTGCCCTTTAGCGGAGGCCTATTCTCGGCGAAGGCCCGTTTCGCATCCTCAACGCGATCGTATTTCCAGACCTGGTATCGGATGTACGCGCCGGAGCTTTGCCAGCGATTATCGCCGTAGCTGACACCTCCGTTCTGATATGCGATGGCGCCGCCGAAGCGGGCGCGCATTTTGGAGCTCGTATCAGATCCTTCGTAGGTCCAGCGGTCGTCGGGGGTGAAGAGCTTTCTGGGAAGGATGTAGGGTTCGAAGCCGGCGGGCGCTGGCCGTTTTGGTCCGGGCTGCAGCGCAGGCTGCTGCGGGGCTCCCTGCGCAGGCGCTTGAGCCACGCCATGCAACGGGATACCGCAAAGGCAACCGACGAGTAGAGTGAGTAGCATTATAGGTCCTGTTGATAGGGTCTGTGAGGCTATGGTACCGACGACTTGCCCGGTGCGACAACGGTACTGCACCCCGCCAACGAGACTCGGCATTGCGAAGCAACGTAGTATAACACAGGATTTTTCGATATGCAATAGTATAGAATCATACGATCTTCGTCCCGGTTGTTCGATTCGCTAGTGCGGGTGATACCCCCACGCGCGATACAGCCGGTACTCGAGCGCGGGCTCGGTGTACAGGCGCGGGACGCGGATGGCCACTGGCGGGTCGATGGTCTCTACCCGATCGAAGACCGATCCATAGTCCGGGGGATTGATCGGATCCCGAACCACACGCTCGACAATGAGCGCACAGCCGCCCGGACGAAGTCCCGCCCGCGAGTTCCAATACCGGTACTGGTTGTCCCGAGTGCCCAGGAACAGGCAGAAGGTGCGCGGCTGACCAGGCGCATAGAACGCCAGCCGTGCCGTAACGTCGTAAGTCGTCGATACGAGGACCGGTCGGCAGCCCGATACTTCGTGCATCCGCGCCATCTCCGACTGGCAGGCCTTCGCCAGCTCGCGCCCGCCGTACATCTTCCTCGATTGATCCCAGCGAGCGGGGATTCGAATGCCGACGGCGAGGCGGAGCTCGGGCCAGGCGGTCAGCGTGGTGAGAACGGCGGCGAAGGCGAGCGCCGTCGCACCGTACTTTTGTCGTCGGCGCGAGCTGCCTGTCCCTTCGCCCCAGACCCAGCCCGCATAGGCCACAGCCGCGCCGATCCAGCCCAGGATCGCCCAGTTGGCCTCGACCTTCGACTTCAGCGTCTGCAGAGCGAAGAAGAGGAGCACGGGCGCGGAGAGCCAGCATGCGAACGCAAGCCGGGGATCCCGGCGACGGCGCTTCCACGCATCCGCAAGGGCCGCGACCATCCCGAGGAACAGGAGGGGCGTCATCAAGCCGGCCTGAGAACCCAGAAAGTCGCCGAACCTGCGGAGGACCGTTCGATCGATTCCCTTATCGGTGAGGTGGAACATGTGGCGGAAGGTCGGCCAGTCGTTCTGGGACTGCCAGCCGAGGTTCGGCAGGTTCACCATGAGAGCGATACCGAGCGCCAGCCATGGCCCGTAGGTGCGGAGGCGCCAGCGCTGCTCGGGTGAATCGACAAGCCACAGGAAAAGACACGGGACGAAGAGGACCATCGAGTACTTGCTCAGGATGCCGACACCCAGCGCGACCCCGATCGTGATCCATCGGAGGGGATCGCGCCGATCCGACTCTCCGGCCTTCCCGCTGTCCGGGACGACCAGACCCGAAGCGGCCCAGAGCGCCCAGGCCCAGGCCAGAGCCATCGGGATGTCATAGGTGGCGACGAATCCGCCGGCCACGCCCATGGGCGTCAGGCCGGAGAGGCCGACGCCTGCCAGGCCGGCGCGGGGTCCGAACAGTCGGCGGGCGGCACGGAAGATCAGCCACAGGGTGGCCGTCGAACACGCGATGATGCCGGCCCGGACGCCGATCTCGGATGTCCCGAGGAGCATGGTCGAGGCCCGGATGATCAGTGCGATCACGGGGCCCTGATCGTAGTACCCCCAGTCCAGCGAGCGGCTCCAGTCCCAGTAGTACGTTTCATCGGGAGCCAGAGGCAGACGAAGCGCGAGGACGGTGTGCACCAGGGTCAGGAACGCGATCAGGCCGATGGCGACGCCATCGATCCGCTCCCAGCGCTTGGATGACGGGGACGCTGTTGTCGGTCTCAAGATGCTGTCGCCGTTGATCTGGGCTCTCCGCTATTGTCGATGCCGGTTCGGAACCATGATCCTGCAGGCAACGCTCTCCGAAATCGCAGGCGATCCGGGTTCGCAGACGGGCATCCCGAGATCGGAGCCGATCCTTCGAACGGCGCCGGATGTCTGGTCGGCCGGCATGGCACCCCTGTTGCTAACCAGTGCAGGATACCGGCAAACGGCCTCGCCGTCAACGTTCTCGGCGTGTGTGGGCCTCGGGATTGATGCGAACCCTGGCCCGCGCCGACGCGTCCCTATAGCAGAGCCGTGCGGATTCGGGTAGAACAGGTACGACCGACTGGCGGCCCACCGATCGAACCGGATCGAGAACCGATTCCGCCATCAGGAGTAGACGATGCAGAAGAGATATGCGTTCGGCGTCTGGAGCGCCGTCCCGATCATCCTTGCCGCGGCGTGCGGACCCGCCGCCGCTCGACAGGAGGCGACGATTCCGCTCCCCTTGAAGCTCCCGAGACCCGTGTTCGCGGGGACGCCGAAGGAGGTGCCGGCCGGGACGACCGTCGAAAAGCCGTCGGGCAAGCCCCGACCCATTCCCCAGGTCCCTGCCGGAACGATCAACCTCGCGCTCAAAAAGAAGGTGACCGCGAGCAAGGCCCCGTTCGGGGGCTCGCTGGAGCTGATCACGGACGGCAACAAGGAAGCCCGCGAAGGCACGGCCGTCGAGCTGCAGCCCCGATTGCAGTGGGTGCAGGTGGACCTCGGGGCGTCCTGTGAGCTCCATTACGTGGTCTTCTGGCACTTTCATATGGAGCCCGTGGTCTATCACGACGTCATCGTCCAGCTCTCCAACGATCCGGACTTTATCGACGGCGTCACCACCATCTTCAACAACGATCAGGACAATACAGCCGGGCTGGGCATCGGCAAGGATCGGGAGTATTTCGAGACCAGCGAGGGCAAGCTCGTGGCCGCCAAAGGGATCAAGGCCCGGTACGCCCGCTTCTACAGTCGCGGGAGCACGTACAACGACCCTCTCAACCGATATACCGAGATCGAGATCTACGGCCTTCCCGCCAGGTAGTCGTTCGGCATCCGCACTTTGGTCATGAGCCGTACGGCGCTGTTCGTCGTTGCGGTCCTCGTCATCGCCCTGGGCGCCTCGGCGTTGCGGCTGCCCGACCTCGGCAATCGCATCGTTCATGCCGATGAATCGGTCCATGCCGTAAAGCTCTGGGAACTGCGATCCACCGGCAGGTATCGTTACGATCCGGACGAGTTCCACGGGCCGACCCTCTACTATGCGGCCCTGCCGGCGCTGAGCGCACAGGGCCGCTCCGACTTCGGCGCCCTGACCGAGTCGGATTGCCGCCTGCCGGTGGCGCTCGCCGGCGTCGGCATGATCCTCCTCGTGGCTCTCCTGGCTCCGGCGATAGGGCGTCGAGCCGCGCTGCTGACCATGCTCCTCCTCGGCCTCTCGCCCGCGTTCGTCTTCTATAGCCGGTACTATATCCAGGAGACCTTCCTCGTCGCGTTCACGGCGGGGGCGCTCGGCTGCTTCGTCCAGTGGGCGCGAGCGCCGCGGCTCGGCTGGGCGATGCTCGGCGGCGCGTTCGCCGGTTTGATGCTGGCGTCCAAGGAGACCGCGATTCTCAGCCTCGGCGCGTGGGGCGCGGCGGTTCTTCTGTTTCGCTCTCCGTCTGGTCCGACGCCCCGACGGGTCCTGCGCATCCACGCCGGCCTCGCGATGGCCGCCTGCTGCCTCACGGCGGCGGCGCTCCTCACCGGATTCGGGTCCAACGTGCAGGCGGTCGTCGATTACGTCCGTTCCTACGGTCACTGGCTAGTGCGCGCCCACGGCTCCGACCTCCACCGCCAGCCATGGAGTTACTATTGCACGCTCGTCGGCTGGCGGCCGTCGACACGGGGACCGGTCTGGACCGAGGGGGCGATCCTCCTCCTCGGGTGCATCGGCGGCATCGTGAGCCTCCGACGGCCTCGAGAGGCCCGGGGCCTGTTCGGTCGGCGACTGCTCGTCTTTACGGCGATCCAGTTGGCGGCCTATTCCGTCACGCCCTATAAGACGCCATGGTGCGTCCTGAACCCGCTCCTTGGCGTGGCGCTGCTGGGCGGCCTCGGCGGCGATGCGCTGCTTACGATGCCCCGAAGGCTCGGGATTCGGTACGCGGCGGGTCTGCTCATGGTCGTCGGGGGGATCCACCTGGGATGGCTGGCCCAGCGCACCTCCTTCGTCTATCAGAACGATCCGCGGAACCCGTACCTCCACTCGCCCACCGTGCCCGACGCTCTGGAGTTCCGTCGCCGGGCCATGGCTCTCGCCCCATTCCATCCGGACCGCATGCGGATGGTCATCAAGGTGTTCTGGAACGACGCCTACTACTGGCCGATCCCGTGGTATCTGCGCGGCTTCGACAACGTCGGTTACTGGCAGGGCGTGCCCGCCGACGCCGACGCCCCGCTGATCTTCGCCTCTCCGGAGTACGACGAGGAGCTGACCCGGCGCCTCGATGCGACCCATCTGATGAACGGCTATATCGGACTCCGACGTGGAACCGTGGCGATGGTCTGGGTGCGGATGGACCTCTGGACCCGGTATGTCGAAAGCCGTCGCCGGGCGTCGCCGGCCGACGGTCTATAATAGCTGTGCGGCTCCGAACCGCTACGGAGCAGCGAACCATCGGGAACAGGACGACGCATTGACCCTCAAGATCGGCATCCCCAAGGGGAGCCTTCAGGAATCGACGTTTACGCTTTTTCGCAAGGCCGGCTACGAGTTCCGAATGTCGTCGGGGCGGTCGTACCATCCGACCGTCGATGACCCGGAGCTCGAGCCCCTCCTCATCCGCCCGCAGGAGATACCCCGGTATGTCGAAGCCGGCATCCTCGATGTCGGGTTGACAGGCCGGGATTGGATCGTCGACAACGGCTCCGATGTTGCCGAGGTCGCTGAGCTGGCCTATTCCAAGGCCACGCGCAATCCGATCCGGGTGGTCCTGGCCGTGGCTGCGGATTCGCCGGTCAGCTCCGCGAATGATCTCGAAGGGATGCGCATCGCGACGGAATATGTACGCCTGACGGAACGCTATCTGGCCGAGCGCTCGGTCACCGCCCGTGTGGAGTTCTCGTGGGGGGCGTGCGAGGTGAAGGTTCCGGAGCTGGTCGACGCCATCGTCGTCAACACCGAGACCGGCAGTTCGCTGCGCGCCCATAACCTCCGGATCGTCGACACCATCCTCGTCTCCACGACGCGGCTCATCGCGAATCGCGCCGCGCTGGCCGACCCGGAGAAGAGGGCGAAGGTCGACAACATCGCCATGCTTTTGCGGGGAGCCCTGGAAGCCGAACAGATGGTGGGACTCAAAATGAACATCCTGCGCGCCGAGCTCGATCGGATCACCGCGCTTCTGCCGGCCATGCGCCGGCCCACCGTCGCGCCCTTATCCGACGACGCATGGGTCGCGCTGGAGATCGTGGTCGAGGAACGGACGGTTCGGGACCTGCTGCCGGCCCTGAAACGTGCGGGCGCCGAAGGGCTTGTGGAATATCGGCTGAACAAGGTCATTCCGTGATCGCGCGCCTCACCGGCAAGGTGGTATCCACGGATGCCGGCTCCCTGGTGCTGGATGTCAACGGTGTCGGATATCTGGCGCATGTACCCCTCAGCCTGCTGGCCGCGCTGCCGGAGAGCTCCGCGAACGTAACGCTGTATACGAGCATGGTCGTGCGGGATGACGACATCGCCCTGTACGGCTTCCGGTCGGAGGCCGAGCTGGAGCTGTTTCGGCGCCTGACCAGCGTCACGGGCGTAGGCCCCAGGGTGGCGCTCTCCATGCTCAGCGCGTTCGAAGGGCACGAGCTGGCGCGGGCGATCAGCTCCAACGATGCGAAGGCTCTGACCCTCATACCCGGCGTCGGTCCGAAACTGGCCCAGCGGGTGGTGCTGGAGCTGGGCGATGCGATGGCGCAGTTCGCGTTTGATCAGGCGGTGCAGCGGGTCGATTCCGGTCCGAGCGCCGTTCGGAGCGCTCTGTTCGAGGACATCGTCGAAGCGCTCGTCGGCCTCCAGTACAACCGGGCCGATGCGCGCAGGGCCGCCGAGAAGGCCATTGCGGCCTCGGGCGGCTCTGCCGACGGGCCGGCGCTGATCCGGCTCGCCCTCAACAGCCTCTCCGGGGAGGGTGGCCGGTAGGCCCATCTCCTCCGTCGGCGCCCGCCTGCGGCACCCCGCCGGTTCGGTCGTCCATCCCGAACTTCGCCCGTAAAACCGGCATCGCCCCCTGTTTCGTGCGGTACCCTAACGGCATCTTATCGATTAAGGAGGCCCCGATGACACGACGACGACTGGTTCTAACCCTGGCGATCGCCCTCGTCGGCCTGCAGGCGGGCGCCGCTCCCAGAGCGAAGGCCCCGAAGAACGTGATCCTGCTGATCGGAGACGGTATGGGTTTCGCCCAGACGACCCTCGGCCGGATCGCGCTGGGCACGAACGACGCTACGTTACGTCTCGACTCTATGAGCCATGGCGGAATGGTGAAAACCTATCCGCTGGATACTCCGGACAAGAGAGTGGTCATCACCGATTCGGCGGCAGCGGCTACCGCGCTGGCGACCGGACACAAGACGAAAAACGGCATGATTGCGATGCTCCCGGACGGCGCCAAACTGAAGACCGTCCTGGAAGCGGCGCAGGACAAGGGCAAGCGCGTGGGGCTGGTCACCACGGTCACGATTTCCCACGCTACTCCGGCCGGTTTCGGCGCGCATGTTCCATCACGCGGACAGGAGACGGATATCGCGGCCCAGTACCTGGACCGCAAAATCGACGTCCTGCTCGGGGGCGGCGAGGCGATGTTCGTGCCGCAGTCCGTCGCGGGCAGCAAGCGGAAGGATGATCGGGACCTTCTGGCCGAGGCCCGGCGTCTGGGATACACGGTCGCACGCACGAAGGACGAGATGGACAGGGTCCATTCCGGCAAGATCCTCGGACTATTCGCCATGGAGGCGATGAAGACCGAACCGCCGGAGCCATCGCTGGCCGAAATGACCGCCAAGGCGCTCGACCTCCTCGGTTCCAACAAGAACGGCTTCTTCCTGATGTCCGAAGGCGGTCAGATCGACTGGGGCTCCCACGCCAACAACGGCCCGATGACGGTCAAACAGATGCTCGATTTCGACGCGGCCATCGGTGTCGCTCTCGATTTCGCGCGGAAGCGGGGCGATACCCTCGTCGTGTTGACCGCCGATCATGAGACCGGCGGTCTGGCCCTCGTGGGCGCGACGGCGGGTACCACGGCGCCCTATTCCATGGCATGGGGCTCCAAAGGCCATTCGGCCACCGTCGTGCCCCTGCTGGCTGATGGCCCGGGGGCCGAGCTCTTCAGCGGCGTCCTGAACAACACCGACATCCCGAAGCGGATCGCGAAGTTGATGGGGCTGAACCTGAACTAGCCCTCTGCGGGTCCGGCCTGCGCGGCGAACTCCCTGTCGCACTGTTGCCAGATCCGCTCCATTTCTGCGACACGGGCCGTCTCACGGGCGGCCCGGTCCCGCATCTCGCTTCGATCGCCCCGCATGTCGTAGAGCTCCCACGGCTCTTTCGCGGCGGCGACGAGCTTCCAGTCGCCCATCCGCAAGGCCCGATTGCCGATGTGGTGAAAGTAGAGATAGGGCCGGGCGATGGGCGCGTCGCTGCGAAAGGCCCTGACCAGGCTCCTTCCCGGCAATGCGGGCGCCGTGACGCCGTTCCACTCCGGTTCCACCGATGCGCCGGCAAGGTCGCAGAGGGTCGGTATCAGGTCGATGACATGGCAGGGCGTATGCCGAAGCCCGCCGCCGGTCGGGATCCCCCGCGGCCAGTGGACGATGAACGGCGAGGCAATGCCTCCTTCATGGACCCAGGATTTGTGGAGCCGAAACGGAGTGTTTGAGGCGGTCGACCAGCCCGGTCCGAGGCACAGGAACGTCCCGGCCGAGCCCATCGGCCGAGCGGGATCGTGCATGTCCCCTCGGATGATCTGCTCCGCGCTTGCGCCGTTGTCCGAGACGAAGACGATGACGGTATTCTCCATGGCGCCCATCCGTTCGATCTGGTCCAGCGCCCGACCGATCTCCGCGTCCATCCGGCTGACCATGGCGGCGTGGATCGCCATCTTGCGGGCCTGAAATATCTGCTGTTCGGAACTAAGCGTATCCCAGGGCACGGCGCGGGCCACCTCTCCTGGGCCGATCTCCCTCTGCAGCTCCTCCGGACTCATGTTCCATGCCGGCGCGATATCGGGCTCCGCAGGGGGCAGCGGACAGCGGATAAGCCCCGCATCCCGCAGCCGCTGCCATCTCTCCTTGCGAACCCGATCCCAGCCCGACTGATACCGGTCGCGATAGCGTTCGATGTCGGCCGGGGGCGCCTGCAGGGGGAAATGGGGCGAGGTGAACGCAAGGTACAGGCAGAACGGCGTCGCGGCGTGGTGCGCATGGTGCTCGGCGAGGAACTCGATGCCCCGGTTGGCGATCTCCGTGGTCAGATAGAAGCCGGAATCCCGACGGATGGGCGGCAGCGGCGCATCGTCGAGCTGATGGTCATCCGGATCGAAGAATCGGTTGTGGTCATGGATGACGTACGATCGGTCGAAATGGCCGTCGGCGACGGGCTTCGGCGCTCCCATGAGGTGCCACTTGCCCGAATGGTAGCATCGGTAGCCCGCTCGCTTGAGGTAGTCCGGCAGGACCCGGGTCCACCTCGGCAGTCTCCCCTTCGGCGGATCCATCCGCACCTGCTGCGCGTAGTATCCGGTCAGCAGACAGGTGCGGGAGGGCCAGCATCGGGCTGTCGAATAGGCCTGAGTAAACCGGACGCCGCCCCGTGCCAGGCGATCGAGGTTGGGGGTATGGACCTCGCCCCCATAGCAGCCCGGATCGGAAAAGCCCATGTCATCGGCGACGATGATCAGGAAGTTTGGCCGTTGGCGCTCGGGCGCCTGCGCAGATGCCGACGGTAGGGACTGGGTCATGGCGGCGCTCCAGGCGAGGGATCCGCCGATGAAGCCGCGACGGGATATCTCCGGACTGATGCGGGCGTTCAACGCTGACTCCCCCGATGGTCTCATTGGGCATGGCCGGTTCTCCGCTGATGGAACGGAGCCGGTTGCCCGATAGTTCTCCGAAGTTGAGGCCGGTTCCTCCATGCACCGTCGGGGCGCGGGCCACAAGGATCGGCGGAGCGGGGCGCCGAACATACGTTCGAGAAAACACGACACGACACATTCGGGAGATGCCCCATGCCCAGCAAGATCATCGCCGCGGCGCTGGCCGCCTCGCTGCTGACGCTCGTCGCGGCCAGCGGCCAGGCGCGAACGGAGGGAAGCGTGAACGCACAGGACAAACCCTATGATCCTGAGAACGCGCTGTACTGGTGTACCCACGCGCTCGACAGCGTCTTCAAGGACGCGTTCGTAACGGGGAGTTCGCCCAGCGATCTCAAGCTGTCGGCCGCCCGGGGTCAGACGGTCGGAGCGCAAATCGTCGTCCGGGCAGGGACAGTCCCCGCGAGGGTGAGCGGGATCCGCAGCAACGGCCTTCGCCATGAAGATCGCAAGGGGAGCATCGGCCCCGACGCCTTCGAGTTCGCGTTCATCGATCACTATCCGGTCGCGAAGAACTCAACCGCGACACCGGTAACGGAGCTCCTCCGCAAGGCTCCTGCGGAGTTTCCCGATCCGTTCAGCGAGGCTCGCGAGAGGGTCGTGCCGGTCGAGACGGCTCAGCCCATCTGGGTGCAGTTCACGACGCCCTCGCGCGCGGCCGCCGGCACGTATACCGGATCGATCACGTTGAAGGTCGATGACGATGCTCTCGAGGTGCCCGTAACCCTGACGGTCTACGACTTTGCGCTGCCCCGTGCGACGCGCCTGCTGGTCACCGTCTGGACCAACAACGGTTCCCTCGCCAAGCATCAGAACGTCACAGAAGGCTCGGAGGCCTGGTGGCAGCTGCTGGGCCGGGTGGCCGCCATGATGCGCCAGCACCATCAAAACGTCATCCTGACGCCGTGGTCTCTGATCAAGGCGTCGCGCGACGCGACCGGGACGGTGCGCCTGAACTTCACGAGTTTCGATCGGTGGGTCCGCACCTTCCTTGCCGAGGGCTTCCAGCGGATCGAGATCAGCCATGTTGGCGGTCGGGAGACCGGGCAGTGGGAGGACAAGACCTTCGTCGCCTACGATATGCCCTGCGAGGGGCCGGAACCGGGGCAGCAGAAGCCGATCGCCATCGAGGAATGGCTCCCGCTCCTCCAGGCCCATCTAACACAGCAGGGCTGGCTCGATCGGTCCATGCTGCACGTCGCCGACGAACCGATCGATGTCAATCTCGCCTCCTGGAAGGAGCTCTCCGGCAGGGTGCGGAAAGCCGCGCCCGAACTCCGACGCATCGACGCCGTCCACGTCCCCGACCTCAGCGGCGCTCTGGAAGTCTGGGTCCCCCAGCTCAACTACCTGCAGAGCTGGCTGGCCCGTTTCCAGGAGGCTCAGAAGCGGGGGGTGGAGCTGTGGTACTACACCGCCTGGGTCCCGCAGGGGCGCTTCCCGAACCGTCTGATGGATTACGCGCTCATCAAGACTCGCATGCTCCACTGGCTGAACTACACGAGCGGCACGACGGGCTATCTCCACTGGGGGTGGAACTTCTGGGACGTCCCGTTCGACCAGTTTGCCCCGGGCGATAACTTCATCGTCTACCCGGGAACGCGGACCCCGCGTTCCAGCCTTCGATACGAAGCGATGCGCGAGGGGATCGAGGACTACGAATACCTGAAGCTGCTCGAAGACGCCATCGGGGATGCCGCCCGACGCCTCGGGGCTCAGGGGCTCGATGCAAAGGCGTTCGTGCGCCTGTTCGCCGAGGAGCTCGCTCCCTCCTTCGAGGACTACAGCCGCGACCCCTCATTGTTGTACGCGGTGCGCGACTCCATCGCCCGGTCCATCGAGATGCTGCACCGGCCCGTCCCCATCGCCGCTCTCGCCGTGGCGCACGGCGGAGACGTGGTGATCAAGGGTCTCGCCCCTCGGGGCGCGATCCTGACGGTGCGCGACAGCAGGGTGTCGGCGGAGGACAACGGCCGATTCGAGATCGTGGCGCCGCACGATAAAGGGCCGGTGACGCTGACGGTCGAGGTCGGCCGCAGCCGTATAGAGGTGGAGGCGCCGGTGATCTGGCGATGAGATAGCCCCGTGCGCTGGCGTCCGCCCGGAGCCCGGAATAGCCCGATCTATGCTCGTAGGGTCGGACTGGTCAGGGCTGCTTTGGTGCGTTCGGCCCCCCTATCACCGCCTGGTCACGACCGCGGCCCACATACCGTCCCCGGGCGTCTTCAGGGCGATGGTCTGGCCGCCTTGCGCCCGTCCCGTGGGACCCCGGACTCCCCGGACGATATCGACCCATCGAATCGTCAGGGCGCCCTTCGCTGCGGACCCGTCCAGCCCGATCGCTCCGGCGCGCGGGAAGAAGACGACATAGGCCTCTCCAGGACGCGCGGATACATAGGCCTCGTCCTCCTCCCGATCCTGCAGGAGCGACGGCTGCGGCTCGGTCTGCCAGAACCGAATGTGCTGCGCCACGAGACGCCCCGCTTTGATCGAGGCTTTCGCGGGATCCGATAGGCCCAGACCGGTGATCGGGCGATGGAAGCGTACGGCGGCCGCGCCGCCGATCAGATGCCGCCACCACCGGGCAACCCCCTCCGCCGTCGAACCGTATGGTCCCCCGTCGGCGCCGTAGGTCTTGACGGTGTTGATGGGCCTCGGTCTGGCGGCGATGCGGCTCCGGACGGTCTGGAAGCGGTCCCAGTGCACCTGTCCCTTCATCTGGTTGTTCTGCGAGACATCGGCGAAGGTGTAGGTTTCGGGATGGTCCAGGGTTCTGTGATGGGTCTCCGAGGTTATATTCCAGTCGTCCCACATCTCGGTAACGCATGCTTCGACGCCCATGGCCCGCGCTCGCTCCCGGATGTAGCCGGCCCAGTAGGCGCCCCAGGCCTCGGCGCCCGCTGTCTCGTTGTCCATGCAGTAGAGGATGTTTGGATAGGGCAACGATCGTCGGAGCATCTCATCAACGAACCGCTGCTGGTATTTCAGGAGCGGAGCGATAGGGCGCTGGCCGGGCGTCGAGAAGAAGAAAGGCTGCTGGTTGTTGGCCGGATGATCGTCATATCGGGGACCGAGGCCCGTCTCCGCTTCGGTGTAGTTGACGTTGTTGATCGGGTTGAAGGGATGCCGCGCCCAGTGCTTCTGCCAGTAGTCGAACCGATCCCAGACCTCGATTTGCACGATGATGTTCCGATCGTAGGTAAGGCGCAGCATCTCGCTGAACCGGCGCCAGTATTCCGGATTCCATCGGTCCAGGTCGTACTTGCCGTCGGGTCTCCGTTCGAAGGCGGGGACCTCGAAACCGAGATCCCGTCGATCGCTCATGGTGTTGCGGATGTAGTTGCCGCCGACGCGTGCGATCTCATCGATGTGGGCATGGAGGTCCGGGATCTGAAAGAGGTTGTCGTCCTTGCTGCCGCCGAGGAGCAGGATCGGTTTGCCTTTGTACTGCCAGTAGCGCGGATTCGCTCGATACGGTTGGATTCGGTCCGCCCGAGATCCGATCAGCCGGGGTTGGGTCTGCACTCCAGGCGTCTTGCCGGCGGCGACGGTGACCAGCATCGACACTGCGACGCCAAGATTGATGGCGCGATAGCCCATGGTGGGCTCCTTTCCCCTGTCGGCGTTCGGGCGGACCGACGGCCCTTTACCAGCGCTCTTCGACGACCCGTTTGCCCGCCTTTCGATCGTTGTACTGCTGCTCGATCCACGCGTAGGTATGCCGCATCCCCTCGCGGAGAGTGGCGCCCGGCTCCCAGCCGAGGATCGACCGGATCATCGTATTGTCACTGTTGCGGCCCGCCACTCCCTTCGGCGCATCGAGGTTGTAACGGCGGGTGACGGTGATCCCCGCGATCTCTTCGACGATATCGACAAGCTCGTTAATAGAGACGAGTTCCGTGGAGCCGAGGTTGATGGGTGTCGCGATCAGGTCCGGAGAGTGCATGATCCGATCGATGCCTTCGATGCAGTCATCGATGTAGCAGAAGCTCCGAGTCTGGTGGCCGTCGCCCCAGATCTCGATCTCGCGATGGCCCGTATCCTTCGCCTCGATGAGCTTTCGGCTGATGGCCGCAGGCGCCTTCTCCCGTCCGCCGAACCAGGTGCCGTACGGGCCGTAGATGTTATGGAAACGGGCGATGTGGGTCTCGAGGCCCCGTTCCGCCCAGTACTCCTGACAGAACATCTCCGAGAGGAGCTTCTCCCAGCCGTAGCCCCGTTCGGCCATGGCCGGGTAGGCGTCGGCCTCCTTCAGAGCGCGGACGTTCGGGTCCTTCTGCAGGTCCGTGTTGTAGACGCAGGCCGAGGAGGAGAAGAAGTAGCGCTCCGCGCCGGCCCGCCACGCGGCTTCAATCAGGTGGGTGTTGACGAGGACGCTTCGGAGGCACTCGACGCGGAATCGCTCGATGAAGCCCATGCCCCCCATGTCGGCCGCGAGGTTGTAGACCTCCGCCGCACCTTCGGCGGCTCGGACCGCGTTCTCTTTCTCGCTGAGATCCATGCAGATGTTCTCGACGCCGGGCGTCCGCTGGTACCAGTCGCCCACAGGCTTCCGATCGACTGCGCGGATGCGCGTGTGGCCCCGCTCTGCGAGGCGACGGACGAGGGCGCCGCCGATGAAGCCGCCCGCGCCCGCTACGAGGATCCGGTCATCCAGCCGGGTCTGGTGTTTGGAGGAGGTCACGATATTGGATCCCTTCTAACTGCGTTGTGCGCCCGCGAATATGGATAGTACGATATCGTACCATTCTACGCGATCCGTCCTCTATTCTGTCGCCCTCCGTCACAGGGAGGAACCGGGGGCTGCGCCGCCGAACTTCGCCGAACGGGCAAGCACGGGGCGCGGCTGCAGGGCGTCCAATACAGGCTGCCGCAGAGGGGAACGTCCATGTCCGACGAGAACGATCCGAGCTCGACATCACGCAGGGATTTCATCAAGACGGCTGCGGCCGCGGTGGCGCTCCCGACGGTGGTGCCCGCGTCGGCCCTGGGGCGCGATGGGGCCGTCGCTCCATCGGAACGGATCGCGCTAGGCGCCATCGGCCTCAACGGGATGGGCCAGGCGAACCTCAACGCCTGCGCGGGGCAGCCCGATGTCGAGGTCGTCGGGCTGTGCGACGTCGCCGCGAGCCGCCGCGAGCCGCTAGTGGAGCGGTTCAAGGACACGGCGAAGGGCTATGTCGATTACAGGGAGCTGCTGGCGCGTCCGGACGTCGACGCGGTCATCATCGCCACCCCGCCCCACTGGCATGCGCTGATGGCCATCGATGCCTGCAAAGCGGGCAAGGACCTCTACGTGCAGAAGCCGATGACGCTCTATCCGGAGGAGACCCTGGCCCTCCGCAACGCGGTCCGCAGGCACAAACGGGTCAGCCAGGTGGGCACCCAGGTCCACGCCAGCGAGAACTACCGACGGGTGGTGGAATGGGTTCGTTCGGGCCAACTCGGCCCGATCAGCGTCGTCCGGACGTTCAACGTGATGAACCAGGGGCCGGACGGGATCGGCTATGCCCCGAAGGAGGATCCGCCCGCCGGGCTCGATTGGGATCTGTGGCTCGGACCGGGCCCCAGCGCGCCCTTCAATCGGCACCTGTTTGCCGACGCCTATTACCATTGTTCGTTCTTCGCCTATACGGGCGGCTGGACGCCGGGTATGGCCCCCCATATCATCGACCTGCCCATCTGGGCGCTCGAACTCGGGCCGCCGACCCTGACATCATGCACCGGCGGACGGTACGCCATCAAAGGGGACGGCGACGCACCCGATACGCAGGAGGTCACCTGGCGCTATCCCGGGCTGACGATGACCTGGGCGATGAGCTGCTGCAATAGCTTCGGCTTCGATTTCGGCAGGGGCGAACCGGCTCGCCGCCTCGGCATCTACTTCCAGGGCCTTCGGGGCACGTTGCTGGCCGACTACAACCGGTGCGAGATCGTCCCTGAAGGCGACTTGCTGACCGATCGGGACGCCCCGCCGAGGAGCATTCCCCCCTCCCCGGGGCATGAACGGGAATGGCTCGATTGCGTGAAGTCCCGTCAGGAGCCGAGCTGCAGCGTCGAGTACCACTGGAAGGTCGACCTGCCGATCACCCTCGCCAACCTCGCCTACCGGGCAGGGCGGGACGTCCGCTTCGATCCGAAGACCGAGAAGATCGTCGGCGATCGCGAGGCAGCCCGGCTGGCGCGACCGGTCTATCGCGCGCCGTGGAAGTTCCCGGTGGAGTACGTGAAGACGCCGTGAGCGCGGGCCTCCGGCCAGCACGATGGCTCTCGCTCCTGCTCGCCTGCGCGGCGCTTCTCGCGTCGTCGAGCAAGGCAGCGAGGGCCAATGGAGGTGAACCGGTGACGATTCTGGCGGCAGCGCCGTTTGCGCCCGACCTCGCCGGATGGGAGCGCGTCGGAGCCGCGGAGTTCGCCTGTGACGCCGAGATGCGCCGGGGAGCGGCCGCCGCAGCCCGGATCCGAATCGCGCCGGAGGGCGAGCTGGCCTATCAGCAGCTCCGGAAGGACATCGCCGGCGATCTGCTCGACGGCGACGAGATCCAGGCGTCCGTATACGTCCGCTCGGAAGGACTCGACCAGAGCCCGGGCGCCTATCTGGCTCTGGAGTTCGTCGGAGCGGACGGCTCGCGCGTCAGCATCGCCCACAGCAAGGCGTCCAGGGAGAACGGCTCGCGCGACTGGGAACGACTGGTCGCCTCGGGATCCGTCCCGAAGGGCGCCGCCCTGGTGCGCGTGAGCCTCATCCTGCACGCCCACGGTACGGCCTGGTTCACCGAGCCGGCGCTGGTGCGGCTGAGCCGCATGGATCCCTGGCCCGATCTGGGCGACCGGGTTCGGTCGGTTCGCGTCGATCCCGATCAGATCACGCAGGAGCGCTTCGGCGGTGTCGGATTCCATGCGTTCCATCATGTGTTCCCCGCGACGCAGGAGGAGCTGGATGAGGTCATCTACAAGCGTTGGCGAGAGCTGAACCCGTCGTTCGTCCGTATGAACGACGAATGGGATTATGACCGCGCGATGATGGATCGGATCGCCATGCACATGGAGCGGATGAAGCGGACCGGCACGGAGATCTACCTGACATCCTGGAATCCGCCGCCGGTCCACTCGGATGACGAACTCGCGGCGTGGGCTCGCCGGGTGGCCGACAACCTGGAGTTCTACGTCCGAACGCATGGCGTCCAGAAGCTCAAGACCTACTGCATGACCAACGAGCTCACCATGGGTGCGTGGGCCAGCCTTGCCAGCGATCTCGGCCTCTTCCGCCGCTACCATCAGGCGCTCTACGATGAACTGAGGCGCAGGAAGCTGCCGGTCGGACTCCTTGCCACCGACGCGTCGCCCGAATCCTACTGGCATACGCTCGAATGGGCGGCCGAGCACATGGACTCGATAACCGCGATCTACGGCGGCCACCACTATTTCAACGACCGGGGGCCGAAGGACGAGCGGTTCTATCCCGCGTTTCTGCATCGCCTGCAATGGGCCGTGGGCCTGGCCCGACGGATGAACAAGGACTTCATCCTCGGCGAGTTCGGCGCGAAGCAGGACAACCGGCGACTCGATGGCGTTACTCAGGATCGCTGCGTCTTTTTCGAGACGCCCGATGAGCCGTTCGTGACGCTTCAGCTCGCCGAAGCGGTGATCGCGGCCCTGAACGCCGGCGTCTACGGCATGGGCTACTGGACGTTCATCGACCTTCCGGACGACTTCGCCAAGGGCTACATCAATCGCTGGGGGGTCTTCCGATGGTCGGGCAAGGACCGTTCGACACGGGCCATCTACTACGGGTATGGCCTCCTGACCCGATATCTACGAGGTCCGGGCAAGGCCTATGCGGTCCATTCGGATGATCCGCGGGTACGTGTCGGCGCACTGCAGCATGAGCCTGATCGGACCTGGACCGTGGTCGTGGTGAACCGCAACGACACACCGACCAGGGTGGAAATCGCGCTGCCGAGCGCGGGACCCCGGGCCGACTTTCGCCGGTATGTCTATCTACCGTCGAAGGTCAAGCACCATCCCTTTGGCGATCTGCCCGGACCGTCCGGCGTGGCGTCTCTCCACAACCGGACGCTGAAGGATCAGGTCCCGCCGATGAGCCTGACCGTCTACACCAGCGCGTACGATCCCAGGCCCCCTGCCCGGGTAACGGGCATTCGGGCATCTGCGTCCACCGTCGGGATGCGCGTCACATGGACGGCATCTCGTGCGCCCGATCTCTGCTACTATCGGGTCTACCGCATCGAACGGGGCGTACCCGTCCAGATACGATCCACCATCGCCGCGTCGATCGTGGACGCGGACGGGAAGGCGGGATCGACCTATCTAGTCCGGGCCGTCGATACCTCAGGCAATGAGGGGCCGTAAGGAGGTCCGGATCCCGGCCTCGCGCTCCTGAATGGGAGCCCGGCCCTCAGCGCCGCTCCATCGCATCCCGGACGCATCGAAAGCCGATCGTGGCGCACCGATCCATGCCGGGATACAGGAGCAGGAAACGGGTGTGCGTGTTGAGAGGCTGGGGGCCGCCGTGGATGTACCAGATGCTGCCGGCGGCATCGAACCAGCTCCCGCCCCGAATGATGCAGGATCTCGTGTGGCCGTCGTCGGTTTCGCTCTCGGTCCATTGCCAGACGTTGCCCGTCATGTCGTAGCATCCGCTCGGACTGCGCCCGGAGGGATAGCTGCGGACCGGCGTCGTGCCCGTTCCGGTCGGCGTACAGCGGGCCGGGTCGAACGCGTCGCCCCAGGGCCAGATCCGACCATCGTCGCCCTGCGCTGCGAGCTGCCATTCCGGCTCGGTGGGGAGCCGTTTGCCCGCCCAGCGGGCGTACGCCCGTGCGTCCTCGAGGTCGACATACACCACAGGATGCTCCAGAAGCGATGCGGGACATCGCCCGCCTCCCCAGTGGTGCAGGAAACGGGTGGGATCGGCCGGGCGATACCCCGTCGCGTCCAGGAAACGCTGGAAGTCGCCGTTGGTCACGAGGCTCTCATCGATCCAATAGGGACCAACCGTGACCGTGTAGTCATGGGTGAGGGTCTCATGAAACGGGTCGCCCCATGCCCATCGAACGGCCTGATCCGGAGGAGAGCCGGGATCGGGCGCGCAGCCGCATTCCCGCCGCTCATGGCTCAGCGCCATGTGGACCGGGCCGCCCCGGACGAGGGTCATCCCATCGGGGCGGGTCGATGTTGGCGGCGTAACAGACTTCCGCGCCGTCCGGAGAGATGGCGTAGTCGTCGGGGCCTCCCAGCGAAAACGGAGGGACGTCACGGTCGCCGGGCGTCAGGTCAACGGGAGATCCGCCATCGGCCGGGACGACGAACAGATGCGACCGCCGCGCGCCGCGCCACGTGGTCCAGTGCCGGTAGAGCAG
>JABWBA010000060.1 GCA_013360745.1 Chthonomonadales bacterium
TCGTCGTGTTCCTCGACATCCAGGGATATCAGTTCAAGTTCATCGCCGCCCTCGAGGCAGGTCGCGTCGGCGCGGTCTCCACCACAGGCAGTTCGCGGGGCTCGCCATAGACGGCTGCAGAACTGGAAAACACGACCCGACGGACTCCGGAGTCTCGCGCTGAGAGGAGGGTCTGCAGCGTACCGGTGATGTTCACCGAATCGGCGGCTTCCGGATCTTCGACGGAACCGGGTACAGAGATGAACGCGGCAAGGTGGAACACCGTGTCGATGTTCCGGCAACAACGGTCGAGCATGTCGCGGTCCCGGATATCGCCGACTACCAGCTCGACATCCCCGCCGAACTCCTCGAGGTTCTGCCGGCAACCAGTCGACAGGTTGTCCAGTACCCGCACCGTACATCCTGCGGCGAGAAGCGCGTCCACGAGATGCGAACCGATAAAACCCGCGCCGCCCGTCACCAGCATTCTGCTGCTCATCAGCTGTCCTCCCGTCGTCAAGGTGCAGCCCGGCAGATCCGCTTCCTCAAGGGGTCGGGCTACAATAGGCCGATGGTACCTCCAGTCGACCACGTTGTCACCGAAGAGGACGCGGGATCGCGTCTCGATGTCTTCGC
Organism: Chthonomonadales bacterium; assembly: GCA_013360745.1. Classification (GTDB taxonomy): domain Bacteria; phylum Armatimonadota; class Chthonomonadetes; order Chthonomonadales; family CAJBBX01; genus JABWBA01. Next base: position 616 of record JABWBA010000060.1, read on the forward strand.
GGCACGATGCCTGCAACTGAGTCGATCCAGAGCCGGCCGCTTGATCGATGCTGGTTCCTTATTGTGCAATGGGGTCCCTGTGAAGCGAGGGCATCTTGTATCACAGGGCGACCGGGTCACTGCGACGATACTGGACCCTGCGCCGACGCGCCATCAGCCCGAAGCTATCCCACTGGGGATCGTGTACGAAGATGCGGACCTGCTCGTAATCAATAAACCCGTGGGCCTCGTTGTCCATCCGGCGCCGGGCCACCCTGCGGGCACCCTAGTCAACGCCGTAATGGCCCATGTCGATGACATTGAAGGGGTAGGCGAAGCGGGGAGACCGGGTATCGTCCATCGCCTCGATCGGGACACCACCGGACTCCTCGTCGTTGCCAAGCGGGAGTCGGCCTACTACGACCTGCAGCGCCAGATCCAGGCTCGGACGTTTCGGAGGACCTATACGGCGATCATATGGAAGGTCCCGAGCTTCCTCACTGCGACCATCGATGCGCCCATCGGACGCCATCCATCGGACCGGAAACGCATGGCGGTACTGCCCGACGGACATCCCGGCGCCCGCAGCGCAGTGACGGAGATTACCCTTCGCGAAGCCCTGTCACCCTGCGCTCTCATCGAGGCCCGATTGCAGACCGGCCGAACCCATCAGATACGGGTTCATCTAGAGTACATCGGCCACCCTGTCGTCGGCGATCCAACGTATCGGCGCGGTCAACCCACCACCTCCAACCTCGATCCGGTACTCCGGAAGCATATCGCCGATCTTAGAGGGCAAGCGCTGCACGCGTCTCATATCGACTTCGCCCATCCAGAATCCGGAGTCCCGATGGCCTTCGAAGCGCCCCTGCCGGATCCCGTATCGGCGGCGCTCGCATGTCTGCGGCTCAGCCATCGTTGAAGGATCAACGTCAGCCGACGCCGAATCGCAGTTCAGTGCGATCGTGATCGTCACGGGAGGAAGCATGCCTTGAAGATAACGGTTTTGGGGGTTGTGTTAGCCATGTGCGCCAGTGCGGCTAATGCCGCGATTACGCTAGCCGAACGGGGCCGTGCAACGGCCGTGATCGTATCACAGGAAGGGGCGACAGCCGCAGAACAGCTTGCCGCCAGAGAGCTACGCGAACACCTCAGCGAAATCACGGGTGCGCTCTTCGATGTCCGATCGTCCGCGGAGGCCGGGGAGACGGCAGTGATCGTGGGGCCTGGACCGATGGCAGCCCGTCTATTCCCTGATGTCGATCTGAAGTCCTTCGGCCCGGAGCAGCTGATCATACGGGTATCGGGCAACAACATGCTTCTGGCTGGAGGCCGACCACGGGGCACCCTGTACGCGGTGAGCCGGTTCCTGCAGACTCAACTCGGGGTTCGCTGGTGGGCTCCCTGGGCAACGACGGTCCCCCGGCGCAAGTCGATCCGGATTGCCGCTCTTGACATTACAGAGCAGCCCGCATTCGAGTCCCGCGATCCGTTCTGGTTCCCAGCGTTCGATGCGATGTGGGCGGTCAGAAATCGCTCCAACAGTCAGAGTTCTCATATCACACCGGAGATGGGCGGTAAGATCATCTACACCGGTTTCGTCCACACCTTCTTCCCTCTCGTACCGCCGTCCGAGCATTTCGCCCAGCATCCCGAGTGGTACAGCCTGATTAACGGCAAACGACAGTACGAAGGCGCTCAGCTATGCACGACCAACCCTGAACTCCGTGATTTCCTCGTCCAGCAAGTGCGCTCCTGGCTGAAGAACGCACCGGACGCTCGGATCATCTCGATCTCTCAGAATGACTGGGCTGGTCCCTGTACCTGCCCCGCGTGCAAGGAGATCGACGACCGGGAGGGTAGCCATGCGGGCACCATGGTCACCCTCCTGAACTACATTGCCGACAAACTCGGCCCCGAGTTCCCGGATGTAGCCTTCGATACCCTTGCCTATCAATACACCCGCAAAGCCCCCAGGACGATCCGCCCTCGCCCCAATGTGATCATTCGCCTTTGTTCGATCGAGTGCAACTTCGCGGCTCCCCTGACGGATCCGAGCAACGCATCGTTCGCGCAGGATATCGTCGACTGGAATCGGATCTGTAACCGCCTGTACATCTGGGACTACACAACGAACTTCGCCCACTACGTGATGCCGCACCCGAACTACTTCTCCCTCGGTCCCAATGTGCGGTTCTTCAAGGAGCATGGCGTTCGCGGTCTTTTCGAACAGGGCGCGTACCAATCCTACAGTTCCGAGATGTCGGAGCTCCGGGCATGGGTCCTGGCGCAGCTGCTCTGGGATCCCAATCTCGATGATCGTAAGCTGATCGACGAGTTCCTGATCGGTTATTACGGTAAGAAAGCAGCGGTTCCACTGGGTCGCTATCTCGCGTTGATGTCCTCCGCGGCGAACGGCTTCTACATGGGGTGCTTCACCTCGCCCAGCGCACCGTACCTGAACTACAAGACGCTGGTTGCAGCCGAAGCCTTGCTCCAGAAGGCAGAGGACGCGGCCGCAGGCGACCCGGATGCCGTCTGGCGAGTCCGGCAAGCGCGCCTGCCGGTGTGGTACGCGTGGTTGGTCCGCTGGTCGCTGTTGCGCCGTGAGTGTCTCCTTTCCGGAGGACCGTGGCCGGTGCCGGCCTCGCGCAAGGCGCTGGCAGACCAGTGGCTAACGGTCGCGACCGGCTCCGGCCCCTCAGGGTGGTCCCGTATGACCCATGTAAACGAGAGTGGGCTCACGCCCGAGCGGTTTGTGGCTCGCTTCGCGGAGGATCCTGCCGACCCTGAGGTCCACAAGTTGCCCCGGCGAGCGAGCCGACCTGCACCACCCGCGGGGCTGGCCAGAACAGGCGCTGTGGATATTCAGGATTCGTACGCGCAGCTTGCCAACGAGGGCGAATGGGCGGAATACCGCGGCGACCCGCTCTCCTCGGATGGCCTTGCTGCCTATATGCCGAGTACCCATCACGAATGGGCAGTCCAGTTCCACATACTCAACGCTCCAAAGAAGGCGCAGACGGGCACGTGGAAAGTCTACGCACTGGTCCGGGTCGACCCCAAAGCGGCATCGCCCAAAGGCACAGCGTTTACGGCTGGCGTCTGGGATAACGGCATGCACGCTTCCCAGGGTTCCATTGAAATCGCGGCGGCTGACGCGGGCAAAGGATATAGGCCGTACTTGCTCGGCACCGTCGAGTCGAGAGCAGAGCGCGTGATCTGGATCGCACCGGCCGCGAATCCCGCGCTGAATGGGATCTGGGTGGATCGCGTATGGTTGGTGCCGGCTGATTAGCTCGCCACGCCGTTCGGCTCGCCTCCATCGAGCCCTGGAACCGACGATGATCGCGCGTTTAGCCGTCGTCGCGACGGTCGGATTTGCGTTGCTGCTGCCGTATGCCGCGGCCGCAAGCGTACAACCGCGGCCTGCGGTTCTGATCGTCATGGCGCCGGGGCTGCGATCCGAGGACCTGACGTACCCGGACCTCCAAGCGATCACGCGACTGAGAGAGCATGCGGCAGTCGGCTGGATCATCACCCGAACCGCTGCGAAAGCTGGTCCCCACTTCTCCAACCTGGCATCCGGACTCCTCACGATCGGTTCGGGATCTCGCGCCCTTGCCGATGAGGACAGCCATTACCGGGGTTCGCAGGATCTAGCCGCCCTCCGTACCGCCAACGAGCGACTGGATCATACCGTCCCCATCGGAGCTCTGGGGGATGTCTGTCGTCGCGCACACCTGCGGATCTCCGTGTACGGCGGTCTGGGCGGCGTAGAACCTAACCGAGGCGCTTTACTGCTCGCGATGGATCCAGCCGGTCGCGTGGACCATTATGAGAGCGCGCGGCAACCGGATGTACGCGCGCCCTACGGGGTGCGGACCGATATCTCCCGGTTACCATCACCGGAGCCAGGCGCGCTAACGGTGTGGATGTACAGCGACATCATGCGAGCCGAAACCTATGCCCACTTCTGCCTTGGCGACATCGCGAGAGGTCATCGGAGACAGGCGCTTCGGGTCTTCGGCAGGCTCCTGACCAACCGCCTTATCCCTGCGATCGAGCAGGCGCACCGAGAACGGAGGCCGCTGCTGGTGATCCTCACGTCACCGACCCCTTCGCGTCGTACCGTTCGCAGTGATCGCCTGGCTCCACTGATGATCAGCGGAGCAGGGTTCGAGGGTTCTGTCTATTCCCGCTCTACGCATCGATCGGGCATCGCACTGAATACCGACATTCTTCCAACCGTCGCCGGCTTCTTACGTGTTGCCCCGGCCGCGCAGGCTACCGGACGAGCGCTGATCAGCCACGGTCCATCGACATCCATTCCCGAATGGCAGCAGCAACATGATCAGACCCTGCTCGTGTCTCGCCTCCAGATCGCCCTTGGCGGTCTGCCCCAGCTCAGACTGGCGATCACGCTGATCATGGCGCTGCTCCTGCTGATCTCCCGCTGGATCGCCCGGCCGGTAACGACGTTGCGTCTCGCCACGTGCCTGGGAGCCGCGCTCCTGGCGTTCACGGCGCTTCAGACAGTGTCGAGCCTTTTCCAGCCGCTCACCGTAGAGACCGGGCGCCTCCTGGCCGTTGTTATCGCTGCGACGGCCATCCTGGTGTACCTGATCGCTCCGCGGAAAGCCGCCGCCCTGAGCTACGGCCTTGTGACCGTGATCGCGACCCTCGTTGCGGGCCTGCTCGCTCTCCATCCGGACGGCCTGGGCAAGGCCTGGCTCAGCTACAACGTGATGTACGGTACTCGCATGTACGGCATCGGCAATGAGATGGCCGGTGTCTGGCTCGCAGCGACGATCATCACCATCCAGGTTCCCCTATGGCAACGTTATCGGCGCATAGCGGCCGGACTGCTAGCCCTTGCGACAGCGCTGGCCGTTCTCCCGTGGGCAGGAGCCGATATGGGCGCGGGACTTACCCTGGCGGTGATGGCCGCCTACACAGGGACTGCGTCCCTTCCGCGACGTCGGCGAATGGTGGCGTTGCCGGTAATCCTCACATTGGGCATCGTCATGCTTGGCCTTGTGCTTGCGATCACGGATCGGGGCCCTGACGCCTCGCACCTCGGCAGGGCGCTAGCGGCCGACAGCGGTCTGTGGCAGATGATGCTCCGCAAGATCGCGCTGAACATCGATACGACCGTTCGGAGTACGTGGGCGATCACTCTGGCTTCGTCGCTTGCCGGCATCGCCTGGATTGGCCGCAGCAGCCTTAGCGACGGTTGGCGCTCTTCCATCCAGAGCCTGTATATCGGTACCGCCGTCATATACCTCGTCAACGATACCGGCGTCGTCGCCGCCGCCCTCAGCGCTGGAACGGGCTTCTGCGCACTCGCGCTAGCTGCGGGAGCGGCTCTCCCGAAAACGCCGGAGGCGCAGCGAGTTCGCGACCACTGAGACGGACGATAAGCCCATCGCCGCGCCCGCCAGCATCGGATCGAGGCGGCCCATCGCAGCCAGCGGTATGCCGATGCCGTTATAGACAAACGCCCAGAACAGGTTCTGTCGGATGATCGATAACGTCGCACGACCGAGAAGGACGGAATCAACCACGCCCCTGAGGTCCGATCGCATCAACGTGATATCCCCCGCTTCTACGGCGATGTCGGTGCCGGATCCGATTGCGATGCCGACATCGGCCTGGGCAAGGGCGGGCGCATCGTTGATGCCGTCACCGACCATAGCCACGGATAATCCCTGAGACTGATATCGACGGACGACCGCAACCTTTTCCTCTGGGAGGACTTCTGCCTCCACCGTCTGTACGCCTACCGTTCCCGCGACCCTCTCGGCCGCGGTTTTTCGATCGCCCGAGACCATGACAACCGATAGGCCGAGCCGATGCATCCATGCAATCGCATCGATCGCATGCGGAGCGATATCGTCAGAGATTCCCATAGCGCCGGCTACGATTCCGTCAATCGTGATGATCGATACAGCCGCACCCCGATCCTCCAGCCGTTGCACACTGTCTTCGAGCTCGGATGGGAGAAGTACGGGTTCGGCAGTCCCTGGTCCTTGTGGCCAGCTCCGTCTCCCGATACGAACATGGTGGCCGCTTACGGTGGCCTCGACGCCGTAGCCGGGAAAGGCTTCGAAACGCTCGGCGGTTGGGGCTGGCAGGCCGAGCTCGTCCGCATGTCGCCGGATCGCAGCGCCGATTGGATGCTCGGAGTGTCCCTCGGCGCCTGCCACAAGCGGAAGAAGATCCTGTTCCCGCCATCCGTCGACGACGGCGATGTCGCATACGACTGGCCGGCCGATGGTGATCGTGCCCGTCTTGTCAAGGAGTACCGCAGCCGTCCTGGCCGCCCGCTCGAGCGCGGCGCCATCTCGTACGAGGACACCGATTTCGGCGGCACGCCCCGTGGCCGCCATAACCGCCGTCGGAGTGGCGAGGCCCATGGCACAGGGACAGGCGATCACCAGCACGGCAACCGTGGGCCATAGCGCGTCGCCGAGCGATGCTCCGGCTACGAAATACCACCAGACGAACGTTACGACGGCAATGATCAGCACTACGGGCACAAAGCGCCCCGCCACCGCATCCGCTAGCCGCTGGACCGGCGGCTTCGAGCCCTGAGCCTGTTCGACCAACCGTACGATACGACTGAGCGTGGCATCCGCGCCGACACGCGTCGCCCGGACGATAAGCCCGCCTCGACCGTTGACCGTTCCGCCGGTGACAGAATCGCCGCCTGTCTTGGTTACGGGCCAGCTCTCGCCTGTGAGCATCGACTCGTCGACGTCGCTGTCACCCTCCAGGATGAGGCCGTCAGCGGGTATTCGTTCGCCCGCACGAACCATGAGCTCGTCACCTACGGCGACCCGTCCCGTCGGGATATCGACCCAGACATCTCCCTGTCGAATCCGTGCCGTCGACGGTGTAAGCTGGATCAGCCGCCGGATCGCGTCCGAAACCCGACTGCGTGCGCGCGCTTCCAGCCATCGGCCGACCAGCACCAGCGTTATGATCGTCACACCGCTTTCAAAGTACAGGTGCTCGGCGCCCATCACCATCGAGGTCACACTGTAACCGTAGGCGGCCAGAGTGCCGAGAGCCACCAGCACATTCATGTCAGCGGATCCATGTCTTGCCGCACGGATCGCGCCTGACAGAAACGGCCAACCGCACAGGAACTGGACCGGTGTTGAGAGTATCGCGCTTGCCCATATTGCCCATCCCGGCGGATGGTGCATCCACGTCATGCCAATGATAACGACCGGTGCGGTAAGGATCGCTGAGAGGAGAGCCCTACGACCCGCCGACGCCACTGCGGATGGCTTGTCGAGGGCAGATGTCTCTGATTCGGCCTCCTCGATCACGCTGCCCTCAAAACCCGCGTTCTGAATGGCGCTCAATAGCGCCTGTACCGTCGTATCATCAGGCGCATACGTGACGGTGGCCCGTTCCGTCGATAGGTTCACCGAGGCATGACGTACGCCAGAGACCCGGCCCAACACCCGTTCCAGCCGACTCACGCAGGCCGCACAGGTCATCCCCTGGATCTGAAGATCGATGGTTGCCTCATTCACTCGCTTGTCCGTACGTCATTCATCGAACAACCTGATGTAGGCGTCGTCGAACATCGCCTTCATCAGTTCGTCCCAGTGCCAGTATATCGGCGGTATTTGACTGAGTCGATACATGCCCATCCCTTTTGATTCACTGTTCGCAGGTATGCTGCCGATACGCGAAGCACGACCACCGAACACTGCCGCGCACCGGATCTTCGCATCCGATCGCCGCACAATAAAGGTCCCGAATCGGACCAGATCGCAGCAGGTGATTCCAGCTTCCTCATAGCACTCGCGAACCGCTGCGGCTTCCGGAGACTCCTCGGGCTCGATGTGGCCGCTGGGGGTACACCAACCCCTTGGCACTCGCGCCAGTACGAACGAGTTCTCCAAGCGCACAAACGTCACCACCGCCCACAGCCTCTCATCGTGCACTGCGCGCGGCACGTAGGTCGCTACGTCCCCGAACCATGGAACTTCGGGAAATCCACCGATGCGCATATCGTCCGGCAACGCCTCTAGCATATCTTTACCTACGGAAACGGCGTCGCCCCGATCACCTTTCCGACGACATCATCGGTTCTAATCGGTCCAAAATGCCGACTGTCATCCGACTTGGGCCGATTGTCTCCGAGGACAACGATTTTGCCCTCAGGTACGATCAGGTCCGTCTTCTGGTCGCCAACCTCGAAGAAGTCCTGAACATCCTGAAAAAGAGGCCGATCAAGAGGCGCGATCCTGTCCGAAGGCAGGTAAGCGATGCGCTTGACTAGAATACTCTGACCGCGACGCAAGAGGATTACATCGCCTCGGCGCAGTCTGCCGAACCTACGGACGGCGACAACATACTGCCCATCCCGAAGCGCTGGCATCATGGACTCGCCCTGAACCGCGGCTACTTGGATCAGGCTGCTGAACAACAGGAGTCCTACTATCAGAACGACTGCGAACGGAACGAGGCGATGGGATATCATCGATCTTGGATACCCTATCAATCGATCGATCCGTTCCACAGTAGGCGATGATGTTCAATATAAACGCGTATCCGAACGCTTAGATATCTCGGGATGAGGTACAAGGTGATAGGCCCAAGGTAATGCATACGCTGGAGCAACACACTGCAACGATACTGGTCGGATTGACGGTCATGACCCTGTTGTTGATCATTGCGTTATCCGTGCTGGTGGTACGTATGCGACGATTAGAACGAGCATGGCTTCCGTTGCGACGGGGTTTGGAGACCTCCGATGCCTCGGTGTTGCTGGCCGATCATGCCCGGACCATCGGCGATATCGTCGAACGCCTTACTCAACAGGACCATCGACTGGCCGATCTGACCTCGATTCTCACCGGCTGCATCCAGCACCTTGGGATCAGGCGCTATGACGCCTTTGAGGATGTTGGCGGCCAACAGAGCTTTTCTCTGGCCCTGCTCGATGGGAGGCATACCGGGCTGATCATCACCGGTATCTACAGTCGCACCGCTCTACGTATCTATGTCAAGCATGTCCGGGACGGCGATTCCGACCTCGAGTTGACTCGCGAAGAGCACGAGGCCATCCGACATGCGATCGGTGTCATACGCTAGATCGGCAGGACGACAGATAACGTGGATCGAGATCCGACCATCGAAGATCGAGAACTGATAGCGCGATGCCAATCGGGCAGCCGCGAGGCGTTTGATCAGCTCATCGATCGTTACCAGCGGAGGATTTATACCTTTGCCTATCGCCTGACCGGGAATCCGGATGATGCAGCGGATGTCGCGGCGGATACCTTTGTGCGCCTCTATTCCAGTATCGGCAGCTTCCGCGGTGATAGCAGCTTCGTAACATGGCTATATCGGGTGGTCACCAATATCTTCCTCGATAGTCGCAAACGCCAGCGCAACCGAACCACGCTGTCCCTCGATACCGTGGTCCAGCACGACGATTGCGTCGTTCCGCGCCAGATTGAAGACAACTCGCCGTCACCGCAGCAGCTCGCCGAAACCCGAGATCGGTCGGCAGCACTCCAATCAGCGATTGCTTCTCTTCCGGAATACCAGCGCGTGATGATTGTCCTGTACCATGTGGACGGATTGGCCTATGAGGAAATCGCCGAGGCGTTGGATCTCCCGATCGGTACCGTCAAGTCCCGATTGAACCGCGCCAGGCTCGCACTTCGCCAACTGCTTGACCCGGTACGGGAACAATATGGCCTCTAGCCGCGTCCATACAGCGAACGTCGGGGCCGTTTAGCCGTCAAGCCGGACCGGCGAAGAGGCACTGTACGGGTTGTGACGCGATATCGACCGATGGATGGCACAAAATGAAGTGCGAACGAGCGAGAGAGTGGTTTTCCGATAGCATCGAGGACAATCTCGAAGAAGCAAGGGCTGTGGTCCTCAACGCGCACCTGGAACGGTGTTCCGCTTGCAGGTCCGATCTGGAGGCGCTCAAGGAGGTCTGGAACGGCCTCGCCGGACTTCCATCCCTCGAAGCTCCGCCTAATCTGAAGGCGATGATCTGGCAGCGGATCGACGCTGATTCGGCGCCGGACGGCTTCCAGCGTCGACCGAGCGCGCTGAGTCTCTGGCCACGCTGGCTACGATTTGCGGCCGCTGGCGTCGGGGCGGCGGCATTGCTGGCCATGGCAACGGTGACCGTTCCCGGGCGATTTCGCGAAGCAGGCTGGACCTCGTGGTGGAGCCATCGCAACCCTCCGACGAATGGAGCGCGCAATCGTGTCGCCGTTAGCGCGCGGCTAATCGATCGACCAATCGATGCCAACCGCCCCGCAAAGGTATTGGAAATAACGATCAGCGGATTACCCGAGATCGCTGCACCGATTACGGTGGATTTGGTGAGTGAGGACCATGTCCTATCGTCGACGGAGATCGTCCCGCAGGGTCCGACCGCAACGGTAACGATTCCATCGCCTGCCGCCGCCGCCCTCCGTCCGATCGTACGGGTGCATTGGAACGATGATCAGGGCGGCCGGAAGACCGTCAGCGTACCGGTACATTCGCGCGACTAGACGGATCTAGCGCTGCGGCGAACGGGCTGGCGGTTTCTTCAACGTCATCCGCTGTACACGCTCGACACCCTCTTCAAACCGCTTGATGTGCGCGGTCAGATACGCTCCAGCTTTGAGCACGGCCGCAGGCACTGTCTTACCGTCTCGTCGGATGACACAATCATTGGCCACCACCAGTATGCGGCGATCTCCGGCCCGTGTTTTCAGTGTCAGCGATCGCCCGGCAAGATCCCATTTCTCCACCGTGCCGGTTACCGTCGGTTGCGAACGTTCTCGGAGTACGCCCGCTGCGGCCTTGCTCCCCGCGACGGCGGTGGCCATCGCCGCCCCGCTCGGCAGCATCCTGGGAGCGATCCAAACGGTGTCGCCAACGGCATAATCGGCCATACTTGCCGGCTTCCCATCGCGCTCAAGGCGCGACTTCTCGGTGATCCGATAGGGATACAGGCCGCCCTCCGCGCGATCCTTGAGGACGATCTCGGACGAACGGATCTCCGTGATCGTACCCTCGGTGATCTCCCGTCGAATCCTCGTAAGCCAGCGCCATGACGAGCTGTCTGTTAGGTCATAGAGGCGGGGTTGCCCGTTGGAGGAACGGCCCACGCGAACCGTAACCTCAAGACCAACAGTGAATGCAGTCAGATCCGTCGGCTTTCGGGTATGGATCAGGACCGCCGATGTCGGTACGTGGTAATCAATTACGCCGGAGGTATGACGAATCGAGCATTGCATGCCCGTTGGATCGACAGAGACAAGAACGCCAGTGCGGATCACTGCCGCCCCATTCGAACGTACAGGGACGATGGCCGTCAGCAGCGCCAGGTGCACTAGGACGAAACAGGCGGATCTAAGGCGCCGAGCGGAATCGAACCGCTGAATAAAGGTTTTGCAGACCTCTCCCTTAGCCACTTGGGTACGGCGCCGCACAGTGGGCACGATTGTATCATAGGATCCGCCGGAAGGTCAATGTATCACAGCCTTGATTGGTGGTGATCGCACCGTCGGGACGGCTCCGCCGCTGCCAGTATGGTATCGGATACAATGATGAACTCCCATCCACTTGTGGTTCAGAAGGACCGATGATAACATTTACCGGCTACGGACGTTAGAACTCTTATGGCGAATCGTATAACGGTAGATGGCACGACCCCGGACCTCGACGGTCCCGCCGAAGCGATCCGTAACGGACAGCTCGTTGTCTTTCCTACCGAGACCGTCTACGGCCTGGGTGCGAATGCGCTCGATTCGGCAGCGGTGCAGAGGATCTTCCAGGCGAAGGGCCGGCCTGCCTCGAATCCGCTGATCGTCCACGTTGCAGATATCGATCAGGCCCGGCGTCTGGCCGTGCACTGGCCCGAGACGGCGCAACTACTAACAGAACGATTCTGGCCCGGCCCTTTGACGATTGTCTTGCGCAAATCGTCTTATGTGCCCAACGCGGTCACGGCCGGAGGGGCAACCGTCGCCCTTCGCTGCCCGGGACATTCGGTGGCGCTGCAACTCGTCCGCGAGTCGGGCGTACCGATTGCCGCTCCGAGTGCGAATCTCAGCGGTTATCTATCGCCCACTCAGGTTGCCCACCTGGCGCCGGAGATCGTCGCGGCCGCCGCATGGATCGTGGATGGTGGACCCTGTCATGGAGGGATCGAATCGACTGTTCTCGACCTCGAGTCTAACCCGCCTGCAATCCTGCGCCACGGCTTGATACGATCGAAGGTGTTGGGGGAAGCCCTCGGAATAGACCTGCAGCACGGACCGCCTCGGAACGAAGACCCGCCCCGATCCCCGGGACTTCTGCTGCGCCATTATGCGCCTTCCTGTCCTGTCGCGCTCGTCGAGTCTGGGACAGATCCCGATGCTGTCCTCGATCGAATGAGCCTGCATCGCTACTCAAAGGTCGCGTATCTGATGGTGCATCGAGCGGAGGCGCCGCAGCCAGCGATTCGGCTCGTCGCCATGCCCGACAACCCGGAGCTCTACGCGCGCGTGCTGTACGATACGCTCCACCAGATCGATGCAGAGCGCTTTGACGTGATCGTTGTCGAAATGCCGCCGGATACATCCGAATGGAATGCGATACGGGATCGTCTTCAGCGCGCGTCGATCAGGTAACATCCGATCATGCGCGGAGCGACGACTGGTGTACGATCGAGAGCGCCGCAGGTCATTGCCGTCTACGTGTTCCTCATGCTTCTTTCCGTCGCATCGTTCGCTCCGTTTGTCTGGCTGGTCATGACCTCGATCAAACCCGAGGATGAAGTATTTACCCGGGTGTTTCCCAGTCGAATCGTATGGGAGCACTACGTCCGAGGGTTGACCCACTTTCCGTTTCTACTGTATCTGCGCAACACGCTGATTCTGTGTACCGCGAATGTAATCGGCACCTTGATCTCGTCGTCGATGGTCGCGTACGGGCTGGCCCGTGTTCCATGGCGTGGCCGGCATGTTCTGTTCGCCGCCCTTCTCTCCACGATGATGCTGCCCGCCCAGGTGACGATGGTGCCGCTCTTTGCGGTATTCAAATGGCTCGGCTGGATCGATACGTTTCTACCCCTGACGGTCCCCGCGTTTCTTGGCAACGCTTTCTTCATCTTCCTGTTGCGGCAGTTCTTTCTGACCCTGCCGGGAGAGCTTAGCGACGCCGCGCTGTTGGACGGATGCAGCGAGTTCGACATCTATCGAAAAGTGATCCTTCCGCTGGCCGCTCCGGCCCTGGCGACGGTGGCTTTGTTCGTCTTTCTGGGGACATGGAATGAGTTCCTTGGGCCGTTGATCTATCTATACGATGCAGATAAGTTCCCGTTGTCCCTTGGCCTTGCGATGTTTACGAGTCAATATGGTTCGTTTTGGGGACAGCTCATGGCGGTCTCCACGGTGATGACCGTGCCGATCCTGGTGCTGTTCTTTCTGACGCAACGGACATTCATCCAGGGTATCGCGATGAGCGGTATCAAGGGCTAGGAACCCGAGTGCTTCCGACGGCCATCTGGCTGGGCGATCTGGCGGTAACGCTGGCTTTCGTGCCCAACGATATCCCTCGTGCCGATGCGGCCCGAACAGCCCTTTCCAGCCTGGGCATCACGAAGGATACCTATGCCTTCTATCGAACGCCATGGGGCCAGCCACGGCTGCGACATCGACCGGGGGCCGATCGAACAGCCACCCCGATCCCACTTCTGAGTTTCAGCGATGACGGTCTGGCTGGTATGGCGATCGCGGCCGATCCGAGTCTGCGCGGACTGGGTCTGGATATCGTTCGACTCGATCGTCTGAGTCGATATTCAGCCGACGCGGCAGCTGCAGCCCATCTGCTGCGACGCATCAGCGCCGCAACCACGGCGGCTACCCCGACCAACCTCGCCTCGATCTTTGCCCTCAAGGAGGCAACCGCGAAGGCGCTGGGCACAGGGTTAAAGGTCGGTCTTGGCCTGGGCGGACCACATAGCGTATCGTTCTCCTCCATTGAGGTCAGTGGCTCGGGTCACGATCGCTCCGTAGAGCTTCATGGCGCCGCCAGGACGCGCCTTCGCAGTCTCGGCGCTCATGAGATACGCGTCGCGACCTGCGCCCTCCCTGACTACGTAATCGGTGTCGTTGGCCTGATCCGCCAACCGCGAAACCGCTGCAGGCTGCCGGACGTAGTCAGGATGTGAAAAGCTCGATCATTGAGACACGGGAAACGCATAGGGAGATACCGGTGGTAACCGCCGATGGCGTACTCGTTCGGAGAACGCTGGAGGGAGATTCGCAAGCGTTTGATCTTCTCGTGCGCCGGTATGAGCGACAGGTCTACAGTCTCCTCTATCGCACACTCGGCGTTCGCGAGGATGCTGAGGATCTTACGCAACAGGCCTTTATCCGCGCCTATCATGCGCTGAGCGCGTTTCGACAGGACGCGAGCTTTCTCACATGGCTGTACAAGATCGCATCGAACCTGAGCATCGACTTGATGCGGACCAGACAAGCGAAGCGTACGAGTTCCATCGACGAGGCGCTGGATGGCGGCTACGAACCAATCACTACGGATCGACAGGACGATCCTGAGGCGATGGCCGTACGGGGCAGCGTGGACGAAATCGTTCATGCCGCGGTGATGGAACTCCCGGATCGCTATCGGATCGCGGTACTGTTGCGGCACAACGCGGATATGAGTATCGATGAGATCGCTGAGGAGCTGGGTCTTCCCACCGGTACGGTCAAGACCCACCTCTACCGGGCGCGTGAACTACTAAGGCAGCGTCTGCGGCCGTTACTGGAGATCGAGAGCAATGGATCAGAATAGCCTGTACAACGAGCATCCGGAGCAATATTCCGTTTGTCTTACCATTCGGGCACAGATGCAGGATTATATCGAGGGCTACCTCGACGCGGTCGCAGCTGAGGCCGTTCGAGCCCACATCGCGGTCTGCGGTCTATGCAGTCGTGAGCACGCGGAGCTGATCCGAACCATGCGACTCGTTCACACGCTGCCGTTTATGGCGCCCATGCGTGATCTGGCGCCCGGAATCCTCTCGGCCATCAAGCCGCAGTCGCAATCGCGCTGGTCTCGCCTTCGAGCTCGCTTTCGTCCACGCGATCGCTAGGCGCCCTCCGCGATCAACGATCGGAGCGCTCGGAGTAGATCACCTCGGCCACCGTTTCCCCGACGATCGCAAGCGAGTCGCTACTGCATTTATCAGGGGTATCGTCCACGGTATGCCAGTAGGGGTAATCGAAATCGATCAGGTCGATGCACGGAACGCCCGCGTCGTTGATGGGTACATGATCGTCGCTGATGGTGTACCGTACTTGATCGACGATATACCGGCTGTATCGGAGCCGCTTGGCCACGCCGAAGACCCGGTCATTGACGGCTCGCGCCCGTTCGTCAGAGATCACTTCCCGATAGATTCGCAGGTCCCGATCCCCAACCATGTCCAGCAAGATGCCATACGACAACGGACCGACATCCTTGATGCTTCGTGCGAAACGCCGGGAACCGAGAAACACACCCTCGTCACGCGCGAAATCCCCGTAGTCCTCTCCGTCGAACAGGGCGATCACAACGCCGATCTCCGGTTGTTGACTGTGGAATAATCGCGCGATTTCCAAAAGTACCGCAACGCCCGAAGCGCCATCGTTGGCGCCGGGCACTGGCTGGCGACGCCGGGCCGGATTGATCTCTTCATCCGCCACCGGACGCGTATCCCAATGCGCACAGAGCAGAACCTGCCGCTTCGCTTTGGGATGGACATACGCCACGATATTGCTCAACGCCAGGGTCCGATAGGTAAAGTCCTGAACTTCCACCCGATCCGTGTAGCGTTTGAGTTCCGTCACCAACCAATCCCGACAACGGCGATGGGCTGCCGTGCCCGGGATACGCGGCCCGAAAGCGCACTGCGCCCGGAGGTTGGCCATGGCGCGAGCGCCATCAAAGCGAGGCCGTTGAGCACGTACGACATCGGTCGCGCTTTCCGATCGCTCCCCTGTCTGCCCCTTCGAGGCGCTCGGCGTACACCCAACCACCAACACGAATAGTAGGCCGACGCTCACGCCCAGTACGACGCGTGATAACGCCCGGTCAACGGCCAAGGACGATCCGTTCCTCGGTTGCGTTCCCGATCTCCTTCGTCGTAGCGAGGAACGCCTTTAGCGCATCCTCAAGAGTCGTGCCCGTATCCCGATCCATATCGGTACGTGACCACGCCTTCGAGTACACCAGTGCTCCGCCCGCGAGAGGCGACGGCATCGCGACCGTGTAGGTTCTTGACGGATCCAGGGCGGCCTTACCGACCTGGATGCTGTCAACACGGGAACCACGTTGAGCCGTCGGATTGGCGCGAATGCGTATGCCGGAGACCTGTAAAAATGCGGCGCTCCGGGCAGGCAGCATCCCCAATCCGTGCTCCAGCGCGGTCTTCACCTGGGCACCGGTAAGGCGCATCACCACAACGGTATCGCTCTTGAACATCAGAGAACGGACGAAGTCCTCCGGTTTGGCAGAGCCTTCCGGTATCGTCGCATCCGTAAACGATGTGGCAGCGATCAGCCCGATCTCGGCTTTCCCAGCCGCCCGGATCGCATCCGCAACAACCGAAGCGAGAGGGCTCTCCTCGGTTCGGACATCGCGCGTGGACAGAGTCCGCTTCACGATC
Source organism: Chthonomonadales bacterium (assembly GCA_013360745.1). Taxonomy (GTDB): domain Bacteria; phylum Armatimonadota; class Chthonomonadetes; order Chthonomonadales; family CAJBBX01; genus JABWBA01. The sequence goes on from JABWBA010000060.1 coordinate 17,282, forward strand.
ACATCGGCGGCCTGGCCCGTGACCGATGTCGCGATCATTATCACGATGGCAGACGCTATGATCGAGTAGGCCGCGAATCTGCGACTACCCATGTCAGCCTCCTATGCCTTTCTCCCTTTCGACTGCAGATAGGCCCGAATAAAGGGATCAATGTGCCCGTCCATGACGCCGATAACGTCGCCCACTTCCGTATTCGTGCGATGGTCCTTCACTAAGGTATACGGTTGAAACACATAGGAACGTATCTGGCTGCCCCATTCAATCGAATGCTGCTCGCCCCGCAGCTGATCGACCTGCGCCTGTTCTTCCTTTCGGCGACGCTCAAGGAGGCGCGCTTGCAGCACCTTGAGCGCCATCGCCCGGTTCTTGTGCTGCGATCGTTCGTTCTGACACGAGACTACAATACCGGTCGGCAGATGATGGATCCGGACGGCCGAGTCGGTTTTGTTCACATGCTGTCCGCCCGCACCGCTCGCTCGAAAGGTCTCAACGCGGATCTCATCCGGATTCACGATGATCGCATCGGTCTCATCCGTCTGCGGTATCACATCCACCGAAGAGAAAGACGTATGACGGCGCTTGTTGGCATCGAACGGAGAGATCCGGACCAGCCGATGGACCCCTCGTTCGGCCTCCAGATAGCCGTACGCGTAGGTGCCTCGTACCTCGAAGGTAACGCTCTTCAGGCCGGCGACCTCCCCCTGGACCTCATCGGCGATCTCGGTTTCGAAACCCTGGTCCTGCGCCCATCGAAGGTACATGCGGAGCAGCATCTGAGCCCAATCGCAGGATTCGGTGCCGCCGGCGCCCGCATTGATCTCGACGATGGCATTCCGCGCATCCCACGGGCCAGAAAGCATCGTTTCCAACTCAATCCGCTCGATCGAGCTCCTGATGGACTCCATCTCCCGAGCGAGATCGGCTTCGAGATCGCCGGGCTCGTCCTCCTCAAGGGCAAGTTCACACATACCCGCAAGATCGTCCGCTCGATGGATCAGCTTGATAACGGGGACCAGGCTCTCGCGCTCCCGTGCGGCGGCCTGCAGAACCGCTTGAGCCGCTGCGGGTTCATCCCAAAAGCCGGGAGCGGCCGTTTTCCGCTCGAGCTCCTCGAGTTCGATCTGTCGCGTGCGAATGTCAAAGATGGTCTCCGAGCTCTTTGGTTCGGCGTTTCAGTTCCTTTGCCTGTCGCATCAGCTCTTCCAGTGCCATACTCTCTCCCATCTCATAGATGATCAACGGTGATCCGGCCGGATGCCGGACCGATTCGCGATAGTCTACTCCCTACAGAACCCGGCGTCAACGAACCCGCTGTGTTGCCAGCCCCGGTGATTGTGTGCCATGCTGAGTTCAACCGGGCCGCTCGCTCGTCGTATTCCGTTGGGCGGTCAACCGATAAGGATCTATTGTCATGTCCGCTTACTATAACATTGCCGTAGCCGGCGCAACCGGGGCCGTGGGCCAGGAGTTCGTCCGGCTGCTGGCCGAACGGGAGTTTCCGCTCGCATCGCTCCGTCTGCTGGCTTCAGAACGGTCTGTCGGCCGCAAGATCCCCTTCCGCGATACGACGATCGAAGTCGAACTCCTGGAGCCAGGCTCGTTCCGAGGCTGCGATATCGCCTTCTTCTCAGCCGGCGCATCCCGAAGTCGGGCGTTCGGTCCAGCCGCGGTCGAGGCTGGCGCAGTCGTGATCGATAACTCCTCAGCCTTTCGAATGGACCCTGCGGTTCCGCTCGTGATCCCCGAAGTGAACGCCGGGGATCTCGTCGACCATGGAGGCATCATCGCCAATCCGAACTGTTCGACGATCATCGCCATGACCGCAGTCGCGCCGCTTCGGTCGCTCCGGCCAATCCGGCGGCTCGTGATTTCCACCTATCAGGCTGCCAGTGGAGCCGGCGCCCAGGCGATGGAAGAGCTTAGGCAACAGGCTCGGGCTGTTCTCGACGGAGATCCGATCACACCCGAGGTGTTTCCGCATCCCATCGCGTTCAACCTGTTCAGTCATAACAGCCCCGTAGGCTCCGACGGTTATAACGAAGAAGAACGCAAGATGATCCTGGAATCGCGTAAGATCCTCAACGATCCGACGCTCAAGATCACGGCCACCTGCATTCGGGTACCTATCTTTCGGGCGCATGCCGAGAGCATCAACGTCGAGTTCGAATACCCTCGTCCCAACCTTACATCGGTGCGTGAGTGCCTGTACCATGCGCCGGGTGTTGAACTCGTCGACGATGTCGAGCACAATCGATTCCCCATGCCCCTTGAGGCCACGGGCCGCGATGACGTCCTCGTCGGTCGGATACGGGAGGACCAGTCGAGGGAAAACGCCATAGAGATGTTCGTCTGTGGCGATCAGCTTCTGAAGGGCGCAGCGCTCAACGGCTTTCAGATTGCCAAAGCGCTCATCGAATCGAAGCATCTGGGCTCATGACCGCCGCGGCAACCTGGGGACGACTCCTCACGGCGATGGTAACGCCGTTTACCGATGGCGGCGCTCTCGATACATCCAGAATCCTCCCGCTCGTAGACCACCTGCTTGACCACGGCTCGGACGGGCTTGTGGTCTGCGGAACCACCGGCGAAGCCCCAACGCTTTCCGTCGCGGAAAAGCGGACGACGTTTTCGGCGGTCGTCCGGGCGGTTGGCGGCAGGGCTCCCGTCATCGCCGGCGCGGGTACGAATGATACGAAGGACGCCATCGAACTCTCCCAGATTGCTCGAGATGCCGGCGCCGACGGCCTGCTCCTCGTCACGCCCTACTACAACAAGCCGTCGCAGGAGGGGCTATACCGCCATTTCCGGACCATCGCCGAAGCGGTTGACCTCCCAATAATGCTCTACAACGTCCCGGGCAGAACCGCTGTCAACCTCGAAGCCGCGACCTGCCTGCGGCTTGCGGCCGACGTCCCCAACATCATCGCGGTCAAAGAGGCGGGCGGCAACATGATGCAGATTACCGACCTCGTAGCTGGAGCTCCCAAAGGCTTTCTCGTCTACAGCGGAGAGGACGGTCTGGTCCTCCCCATGCTCGCGCTCGGCTGCCACGGGGTCGTGAGCGTGACCGCGCACCTTGTCGGCGACCAGATGCAGCAGATGATCCAGGCATTCCTGAATGGCGACACCCACACCGCGGCCCGGCTCCATGCGACCATGCTGCCGATTGTCCGCGCCTGCTTCCAATCCACGACACCGAGCCCGGCGCCGCTCAAAGCCGCGCTCAACATGCTTGGTCTGCCTGCTGGACCGCCCCGCCTGCCGCTGGTCGCCGCAACCGAAGCCGAGCAGGCTGTGATCCGCACAGCTATGGCACAGGCAGGCATGCCGCTCCCGGTGTGAGGGGGGCCAACGAACCCTCTGCCCCGGTCGACACTCCGCACCGCATAATCGCACATCGCGGATAGCGGCTCTGAGCAGCCAATCCATTCAGGATCGCGCCTCGGGCGCCGGGCGCGCCGGAAATCCTTGACATTCGGGATAGCCTGCCGTACAATACTGATGTACTTCCTGTCCAAACGCTATACCCAATACCTATCTGTGGTTGCTTGATGCGATAAGGAGGTCTTTGGTGATGTTTTGCCCGTGTTGCCCCCCTCTCCCGGCAGCGCGTCTTCTTCGGTCTGCCGCGATGCTCGCGTCCATCGTGGTCCTCACGGCTCCATTGCGAGCCCAGACCCAGGGACGCTGGAGCATCGCCTACACATATAGCGGAACCTCCATCGCCCTGATGAACGGTTCAGGCTCCACCCAGCAGTGGCCGGCGGGAGGTCCGGCCAGCG
>JABWBA010000061.1 GCA_013360745.1 Chthonomonadales bacterium
CCAGGAAGCGGACCACCCCCCGGGCCATCCCCGCCGCGCGCTGGTGCATGCCGAGAACGAAGGATCGGGTCTGGGCATCGTCATCGCCGAGATGATCGGCCATCGGCACGACGGGCCCGCCGCTGCGAACCGCGCGCTCTAGTGTTCCCCATGGACCGTACTGATCCCGGCTCCAATCGAACGCCGCACCCAGATACGCGGTATGCCCGGGAGTCAGGAAGGGCGCGACGGACGGTTCCAGGGCATAGCCATCCTCTCCATACGACACGAGCCCCAGCGCGACACAGGTTTCAAGCAGCATCCGGGTGGCGCGGGGATCGGTTACCAGCCGGCGCGCAACCGCCGCAGCGTCGAGCGGTCCTTCCGACAGCGCCTGGAAGATCCCGAGGCTATTGGCCGCAAGGAAGGCCGCGGAGTCCCAGTAGCCGGTTGCCAGCGCAAAGACGCGTGACGGGTCCTGTGTAGACGATCCCGTGGATTTATCCGACATCATACGCCCCCCTTTAGATAGTATTGCGAATCTATTATGGGCAACAGAAGGACGAAAGACCCTATTCACATTCGGTCGAACGCTCCCGCCGTCCGTGCGGCGCCGGCCAATATGTCGGCGCCCTTACGAAGGAATCCGGGAACGAAGAGAGAATCAGCTTCGAACGCGCCCGGCGTTTGGTCGACAAGCGCGTGATTGAATGCTCCTGTGAACGGTACGAACGAATCTACTCCGCGCCGACGCGCAATCCGAATCGCAGCGGCAGTCGTCGTGGTGATTGCCTTCGGGACGATTACGGCGATCAGACTCCGGTCGTCGGCGCCGATCGCGCGGCCTCTGGGCATCGCCCGTGCGGTCCCGCAGTCGCCGTCGTTCGTCGACGGAGCCTGGTACTGGGTCGAACAGCTGGAGAATGAAGCTCTCCTCGTGCGAGCGACGGATGCCCGAAGGGAGCTGGTGCGGGGACGTTCGATCCCGTCGTACGCCGTTGCAGGTCATCATCTCCTATGGGCCGATCAACAACCGGACGGCTTCCGGTTGTCGACTGCGACTCCGGATGGATCGGGTACTCGGGTGATCCGGGAAACGGACGGCCGGATCATGGGCGCCTGGACCGATGGAGCCGCTTCGGCATGGCTCGAACAGTCCAAACGCCCCGGCAGCGCTTCGCGCGTCCTGCCGCCGCTGGGCGCCCGGTGTCGGGTTCTGCTGCAAAAGGGCGATGAACAGAGCGTCGCAGCCGAACTTCTGGAGGAGTTCGAAACCGGCGAGGTGCTGGGCTTCCGTTCCGGCGTCCTGTACGTGCTGGGCATCCGCGCCGAAGGGCTCCGAGCCTCCGTCATCTACCGAATCAAACCGGGCGAACCGCCGCAGCGTATTGTCGGTGAAACCGGCGTCATCTCGGCTGTACTGGACCGTGCCACGCTCTATTGGACCGCTCCGAGTCGCGAGTCGAACTCCACGATGACCGAATGTGTGCGAGCTCTCGCCACAGACACGCTCAAGATCGATACAATCGCCGATTGGCTCCCCGGCGGTGGGCGGCTCTGCCTGTCCGGAACGGACTTGCTCCTCCTATCTCCGTCTGAGAACGCGCCGTGGCTGGTCGATCACCCGCATCGTCTAGGCTCGCCCCTTGCCCTGCCGCCGGACGAATACTGCATCGGCGCCGGCGAGGGCCGCCTGCTGACCGTACGCCGTCGAAAAACACCGGGCCGTGTAGCTGTCTCCGAGGTGTTGCTGCCGTGAGCCGAGGCCTGGAGCGTCAAGTCAACCCGAAGATCGCCGCGCTGGTGATCCTCCTCGTCATCGCTGCCGTCCAGGCCTGGTGGTGGAGGGCGTTCATCTGGCGTCCCAAATCGCCCACGCCGCGACCGAAAGCGAACATGATGCAGATGCCTCCCGGGCCGGCACAGGAGACGGGCCGCAAGGATGTGGCCGTGGAAACGATCGCCGGCGATCCCGAGCCCGGGTGCGCAGATGGTCCCGGCCGAGACGCGCGATTCGACGCGCCGACGGGCATCGCCATCGGAGCGAATGGGGTTTTATACGTGGCGGATAGCCGCAATCATCGGATTCGGATCGTGCGCCCTGATGGCGAGACGACCACGCTGGCGGGATCGACTGCCGGCTACCGCGATGGTCCCGTAAGGACCGCGCGGTTCCAGTCGCCATGCGGCATCGCCGTCGATGAGAGCGGCAGAGTATATGTCGCCGATACGGCCAATCACCGCATTCGGTTGATCGACAACGGCGAGGTCAGAACCCTCGCCGGCGGGGATGCAGGGTTTGCCTCAGGTCGGGGCGCCGCAGCGCGATTCCGGTATCCGACAGCCATCGTCCTAACGCATCGTCCGGCAAAGACGCTGCTCGTCGCAGACTGCGGCAACCGGCGCCTCCGGACGGTCGGCCTTGATGGCAGCGTACAATCCGGGACGCTTCTGCCGTCGGCGCCGCTGTCCGCGGCGTTAGGAGTAGGGGGAACCGGCTGGGAGAGCCCGCTCCCGGACGGAGCGAGCATCGCGAGAACCGGCCCGGCCATCAGCGGCATCCACAGCGCGCTGAAGAGCCTTTCCATCGCTCATCCGGGCGTCGTGCTGCCGCTCGGGCCGGAGACGCGGCTCCTCGCGGATGCGAGTCAGGGTGCGCTGCTGCTCGTCGAGGGGACGACCGCGACGGTTCTGGCTGGAGGCATCCAGAGCCCGGGCAGTATGCTGGGCTGGCGCGATTTCTCGGGTGACCAGGCGTTGTTCGGACGGATCGGCGGCATCGTACAGGACGATGCCGGGCGCATCTATGTGAGCGATACGGATGCCAACTGTATTCGACGAGTCACGGTCCCCGGGTTGATACGGAGAAAGGAGGCGGGACCCTGAAGGTTGAGATCAGCGGGCTCCGTAAGGAGTACGAAGGAGGGGTCGTCGGCCTCCACGAGACGAGCCTGACCATAGGAGAGGGCATCTTCGCTCTGCTTGGGCCAAACGGCGCCGGCAAGAGCACCTTGATGTCCATGCTGACGACGCTCCTGGAACCGACAGGCGGAACGGCCACCGTGGATGGCTACGATATTCGGAAACAGAAGGACGACGTCCGGGCGATCCTCGGTTACCTTCCCCAGGACTTCGGACTCTACCCCTCGCTCACCGTATTCGAAACCCTGGACTATATCGGCCTACTCTACAACCTGAAGGACAACGCCGACCGAGAAGCCCGTATCTCGAACGCGATGCGACGGGTCAATCTGACGGACGTCCGGGCTCGTCTCATCGCCCACCTTTCCGGCGGCATGCGCCAGCGGGTCGGACTGGCGCAGGCGATCCTGAACGATCCCAAACTCCTGATCGTCGATGAGCCCACCGCGGGGCTGGATCCGGAGGAGAGGATCCGGGTCCGTTCCATGCTGACCGAACTTGGTCGAGACCGCGTCGTGATCCTCTCGACCCATCTCATCGAAGATGTCGCGGCCGTGGCGGATATCGTGGCGATCCTGCATAAAGGGCGCATTCGCTTCGTGGGTACGCCCGCGGGCATGCGCGACACGGTGCGCGATCGGGTCTGGGAGATTCGGACCAACGCCGATTCGCTGGCCGAGATGCGCCATGGTCTCACGGAAACGTCCCTGCAACGGGAGGGTGATTCCGTTCTCATCCGAGTCATCTCCGATGCCCCGCCTACTCCGGAGGCCCGACAGGTGGAACCAACCCTGGACGATGCGTACATCGGGTTGATGGGTGCGGGCGATGCCAACGGTTGAGACCGGCAGAACGCCCCTTGCGGCGCTGATCCGGGCGGAGGCTCGGATCGGCCTTCGAGGTGCTCCGTTACGCGCAGCTCTGGCTCTGAGCGCTCTGCTAGGCTGGTCCGTCGGCGGTGCGGCGGGCGATGGAGCCGGTCTCTCGGCCCTGACAACCGGCGATACGGCCTGCATCTACATTGCGTTGGCGGCGGTGTACTGGTTGGCGCTTGCCGCGGCCAGAGACGCCTCGACCTCGACGACGGCGATTGTCCTATCCAAGCCGCAGCCGATGGAACGGCTCGTTCTCGCGCGGTTTGTTGGCGGTTACCTGCAGGTCCTCGCGCTGCTGGTCGCCCTGTTCATCGGCGCCGCGGCTTCACGAGGGTGGCACTCCGGTTCCTTCGCCGGCTTCGTCGCCTATCCGGGACAGTTCGGCCGGGCGGCCGTCGTTCTGTTCGTCGCGTCATCTGCAGCCTATACGCTGGCGCTCATGGCGGGAACGCCCCTCGCAGGCGCACTGGCCGGCATGTACTGGCTGGTCACGCTCGGAGGTCACGACTTTCTAGCGAAGGTCTACTATCCCTACTACACGCAGAACCTCGCGGCCTTCACGCTCCTCGGTGTCTTCCTGATCGGGCTCACGGCACTCGTGCATCGCCGCTCGCGACGCGGAGGGACGCCTCCCACTCTCTGGAGCCGCTGGCTGTGGGCGATCGGTCTCCTGCCTGCTCTCGTCCTGTTCTGGAGGATCGTGGAGAGCGGCCACGATCCAATGCTGCGCGAATCCCCGTTTATGGCCGAGGTCAGCCGTCAGGATGCCTACCTCGAAAAGCGCGCTCCGGGGTTCATGCTGCCCGACCAGCGGGGCCGACTTGTCTCCCTATCGGATATGCCGGGCCGGATCTGCCTCGTCGCGCTGCTGTCCCCACACTCCGAAGAGGGCATCCTGCTGCTGGATCGCTTGAGAGACCTGCAACGACGGTACGGAACATCGGGAGTACAGCCCGTCGCGATCTGTATCGCGAACGACCAGGGCGCGGCTCGGAGTCTGGCTCACGGCGAGGGGCTCGCCTTTCCGGTTCTCGTCGATTGGGGTTCGCATCACGCCCCGAAAGCCATCGAGGCCTCTCCCACAGCCGCTGCCTATCGGGTCACCGACTTTCCCTATGTGGCCGTAACCGACCGTCGCCGACGCATCCGCGCGATCATCGAAGGGATATCCGCCTACGACGGCCCGCAGCTGGAGCAAGCGATACGGCAGCGGATCGAGGAGGAGCCGCGATGATCCGCCTGCTCCGGTACAACTTTCGGGCCCTGATGTACGGCAACTGGTGGCTCATCGTCTTTCCGGTCGCCGCCAGCCAGCTCGTCGTCTTCTGGAACCTGGTCACCCTTCGTTTCGAGGAATGGCTCCCCGCCCACGCCGTCGAGACGGTATCGCCTCTGCTCGCGGCCTTTCTCTGCGCCCACGTTCTTTCCGCCGAATACCGGAGCGGTGTCGGCGCGATCCTCGCCTCCAAACCGGTCCATATCGGCAAGATCGTCGCGGTACGCATGAGCGTCGCGCTCGGGCTCGTCTGGGCCCTCGCCTGCCTGTCCCTCGTCGCCTTCTACTATGGGTGGCAGCCCTATCCCATGGCGCCCGCCGCCGTGGCCGTGGTTCCATCGACCCTCTTCGCAGGGCTGCTCGCGCTGACCTTCGCAACGATGTTCCGAAATCCCTGGGCCGGATTCGCTACCGCCGTGCTGTGGTGGAGCATGGACCGGCCGCCCGGGCCTTTGATCAATCCGTTTCTTTCGCTGCGCTCCTATTCGGCCTCCATCGTTCCCGATACCGTCCATCAGACCGCCGTCTTCACCCAGTATGCATGGCAACCGAAGCTGGTTCTCCTTGTCCTGTCCGTGGCGCTGTACCTGCAGCATCGTCGTCTCGTCTTCTCGCTCGGATCGGGGCATACGACCAGGCTACGACGTCGGGCGGTGGTCTGGACCCTGCTGCTCCCCGTCTTATACGCCCTGTCCGGCGCCACGATCAAAGTCGGCTATCTGTACACCCATCGGGGCCGGCTGCTTCCGGACGACACGGCATGGATTCGCACCCAGTTGAGTTCCTTCGGGCCGATCCCCGTGGCGCGGCTCTTCGGGAGCCCGTTCTCGGCCTATGTCGGAGACATCGCCAACACCTGGCGCCTGGCGGCAGGCGATGAGGCCGACGTCTACGGCGACACGGTGCGTCATCGAAACGAAGTGGCCGAACTTGTCCGGCGGGGCGCCTCCAGCGTGTGGGGCTCGAACCTTGCGGAGCTCCACGCTCGACTGGCGGGACAGACGGCGCAAACGCCGGAGGATCGGATCAAACTATATCGAATCGTGGTCGACAAGTACCCTCGCGGCCCCCATGCCTCCGCCGCCTACGTCCGTATCGCCCGGGAATACGCCGATATGAAACAGTACAGCGAGGCTATGGCCGCGTGCGAATCGGCGCTCAAAGCCGTGTACACCCCCCGCACCGCATCGGACGCCCTCCGTATGCAGACTGTGATTCGGCGAGACGAAGGCGATCTCGAATCGGCAGCCGTATCCGCGCGCCGCTGGATGCGGGTCGCCGACGATCGCCTGCGGTTCAAAGCGGGCGAAGTCCTCTTCGATATCCTGCAGAAGCTCGGGCGGAATCGGCAAGCGGCGCAGGCCGCTCGGGCGACCCTGGCAGCGATCGCCGCGTTCGAGGCGGCGATCCATAGGCCGGGTGAGGTACGCGCCGCCGGCCGGGACGCGATCCTGGAGCGGGACGCCGCCAGCCTTCGTCCGCGCCTCGAAGCCTATCTCCGGGACTCCGCCCGCGCCAACCACTAGCGCGCTATAACCTGATCGTCACTGAGTTCGCGTTGGGCATGGCGCGGGCGGTCCCGGTTCTCGCGTTCGATCTCCATTGGTCGCCTGAAGGCGGTATCGGAGGGCGATCGATCACCAGCTCACGATGATCTGGACCGGGCCATCAGGGCGTGGGATAACGATCCCATCGTGAGTAACAGGTATCGGTACGCCGTTGACGGCGGCGCGTTGGGGCTTCCGGCCGTTCGGCGCCGGAATACGCAGCCGGAGTTCCTCGGCGGTGAGCGCTCCGTGGGGGGTTATCCTGATGGCAGCGCCGTCGGCTCGGGCCTCTGTCTCAAGATCGAGGACGCCAAAGAAGGTGGCCATCCCCGGGCAGACGATTCTCCTGCCCGCATCGAACCAATGGGACGGCACGCCGTCGAAGATCCGAAGCGATGTTGGCGGATCCTGCGCATAATCCTCCCGTACAATGGCCATCCGAAGGATCTGCACCGCCATCCCCGCACCGGCGGCCAGCGGTTCTCCTTCCTGGCTCTGCCAGCCCTGCGCCCAGGCGCCGCCGTACCGGTACGACCAGAACCAGCGCTCCCGGGCGTTCTCGCGGTACATGGGCAGGGCGCCTGTTCGGAGCGGGAATAGGCCGCTGACTTCGGGATTGCTGTATAGATGGCGCGACATGGCCGCCGAGAACAGGCCATAGAGGGAGGTTAGGAAATCCTCGCGCCGACCGGAGTCGAGGAGGCTCTGGATGTAGCCTTTTCCGTAGACGGCGTCGAGGCCGTTGGCGAATCGCACCTGCCCCGCTGCGATGCCGCCGCGGGCGTCCATATATGAAGGGATCCACTGTGATCTCGGGTCGGACACGGGGAACAGGCGGAGCTCCTGAAGACAGGGCGCGAACAGGTTCCAGTAGTTGCCGAGATAGACCCAGAGATCCGAATAAGGGACGTCCGAGGCGAGCACGGCATAGCTCGGCTCCCTGTCCCGTTCGCGACCGTCCTGGATCAGGCCGAATGAGACGGGCAGAAATGTCAGGTCGTTCGTGCGGTCTGCAAGCGCGTCGGCCAGTTCGATCAGCCGGGAACGGTACCGCTCGGCGGCGTCACGGTACCGGCTGCCGGCATCGGCATCCCCGAGCATCTCCATCAGGATCGCGGTATCGTACAGGCCCCTCCAGCATGTTGCGTTGGAATAGAAGCTATAGGCTGGCATGCCGATATCGCCCCCGTACGCGTGGCGCGGGAGGATACCCCCCCATTTCGGATCCTGGTTGGCGGAGATCGTTGCGATGGTCCAATCGGCGCAGCGGCGCAGGGTCGGCGCGATCTCTTCGAGCCAGGCGCGATCGGGGGCAAGCCGGCTGATATCGGCCGCATACCATGGAGCGAGGCCGTTCCTGTACTGGTGGTGGTAGTTCGCCTTGTCCAGACATTCGTCGGACAGCATGTAGTCCATCACCTTCCGACCGACGTCGGCGAGTCCGAACTGCGCCATGGCTACCGCAGTCCAACCTTCTTCGAGGCCGAAATAGGACTCGTAATGGTACGCCCCATAGCGGGCCACCGGGCCATCCAGGCCGATGATCATGCACTGGGCGAGGAGGTTTCGGAGCGCATCCGCCAGACCCGCCTCCGGCAACTCCAGCGTTCGCGCCGGCCCGATGGCCTTGCGCCAGTACTCGCGAAACTCGCGGAGGAGTTCGTACGGGTTGGCGCCAGCGATCGGTTCAACCTCCGTCATCGGCGCGGTGACATCGGGCACAAAGTAGGTCAGCGTGCCGGTCGCGTGCGGCTCCAGGGTGATCGTGTTGGATAGGTGGAGCTCCCGCGGCGTGCCGCCCACCCGGCCCGTTTGCCACGCGTGCAGCGCCACCCGTCCGGCCTCATCCCGTACCGTTCGATGGTCCCGATCCAGCCGGTATCCCGTCTCCAGAGGGTCGGACGTGAACGGCGTCGCGGGATTATCGTATATCCGACGAGCGCCCATGGCCATGTCGAATCGGACCCGTCGGGGCTGATCCGTGAGGTTCCGGAGTTCTACCATCGCCACTGCGCCGTAGATTGGCGCGCCGGGGGCGGTGACGAATACGGTTTGGGTCGTCTGCACCTCCGGATGCTCAAAGCGCGTGACTACCGCAGGCAGCCATCCATCGAGATAGGCGGCATGGGTATGGAACCAGTCCGGCGGCCTCCCGAGTGGCGCCGGAGCGAACCAGCGATCGAGCGCCTGTGCCGGAAGAGGCGCGTTGCTCGCGGGATCCCGGGGCGCGCCGGAGGAGATTTGATAAAAGGCTCCGGTCCATCCGACCATCGTCTCGACAAGGTCCTCGGGTCGCCCGATGGCGGTCTTCGCGAAATCGATCGGCTGCAGGAGACCGTGCATGGTGACGAGGTCCCGTTTCTCTGCAGCCCGGAAGCGCTCGCCAAGCATATCGGTTCGTGACGCGCGTACGGCCTCATAGTAATCGGCGGCCTCCGGCCCGCAGGCGACGACGACATCCCTCGGCGCCCGGTCGGCGAAGGTGACCCGAATACCCGTCACGCAGTGGGGCGGGAACGTCACCGATCCGTCGGCGCGCGGTTCGATCGGTTCGATCGTCCGCCAATCGCTTCCGTAGCTCCATTCGACCCGGGTGATGCGGGCCGTTCGTGCGGCTCGAACCTCGGTAACCGTCATCGGTCGAATCCATGTCGCCGTCCACGGATTGCCGAGCTGGACCCTTGCCCCGGCCCCGCGAACGGCGAGGTTGCCGCCGGGATGCAGAAACGACGGAGGATCGAGCGAAGGCCCCCTCCGCTCGATCCTGCCCTGAGGCGCGTATGGATTGCCGGGCAAGGCCGTGATCTCCGTTACCGCGATGCACTGATAGGCAAGGTCCCGGTGGGCGGGCGCCGACATGTAGACCCGGACTCGGGAGGCGTCAACGGGCTCAAATCGGAAGGTCCACCGGACGTTGCCGCGCATCTGGATGGGCGCGATCTCCCCAACGCGGCTTGTATCGATCAACACATCCGCGCGAACCGGCTTCCATCGCCCCTCCTCCCACACCTCGACGCGCGTAGCGCGGGGATCCGGTTCGAAGCTCCGACCGCCCAGTGACGCAAACTCCACGATAACCGAGCCGATCCGAACCGGGTGAGGCCACTGCAGCCCGAGATCGCACGGATCCTGGCCGGCCGCTGTCGGACGGAGCAGATCATAGGTGTGGCGTTGTCCGTCGGTTACGGCGGCAGTCAGCTTGCGGACATGCGGGGTCCAGGTCGTCGCCTGCGGCGGCGGCAAAGCATGCGGGGAAGGAAGCACATTCAATACCTCGGATGGTTTCCGCTAAGTTCGACGTACCCGAGATCAGGACCTGCCTGACGCTGATCGCCTCGATCCCTGGTTCGTTGCCTCAGACTCGGCCACTGCACGCGTGCGAACGTCTCCGGACTCATGATCCAACAGGGCTCCGGCGGTTGAAGTCGTGGATAAAGACAGCGTTCGGCTGGACGGCGTCGCCCAGACCGAATACATGCCAGGCGGCGCCGCTTCCTGCGAGATCAGACGCCGATTGCCGACGTGCCGTATGCCGATTGTCCGACATACGCACACCCTTCCGTTAATCGATAATCAGGACAACGTAATCACCGCACATTTCGATCAGGGGAGTTCTAATATGATGCAACGTCGTCGAGCCGGAGTCGCTCTGCTGCTGAGCTTAGCCAGTGGCCTTGTCCTGTTGATGGCATCGAACGCCCGCGCTCAGATGCCGCAAGCCCATCCGATTGCGGCTGGCGAACTACTCGTCGGTTTTGCGCCTGATGCCGCGCGCGGCAACGCGGTTCCGAAAGCCGCTCTGACTGTTGGTACGATTCTGAGCACGAACCCGCGCCTCGGTGTCCAGAGAGTGAAGATCAGGCCCGGCCTGACCATGGCTCAGGCGGCTGCGCAGCTTGCCAGGATGCCTGGCGTCCGATACGTCGAGCCGAACTATATCCTGTCGACCTGCGCCACCCCCAACGACACCTACTTCGCATCGGACCAGTATGGCCCCAAGAAGATCATGGCCGATCGCGCCTGGGAGCTCTGGAATCCGGTCGCGCCGATCGTCATCGCTATCGTCGATACCGGCGTGGATAACACCCACCCGGACCTCACGCAGAAGATATTGCGCGACGCCAACGGCATTGTGGGCTACAGCGCGCTGCTCCATTCCGCCTCGGATGCGCTGGACGATCATGGACACGGCACCCACTGCGCAGGCATCGCCGCCGGTCAGGTGAATAACGGCATCGGCATCGCCGGCGTGGCGGGATGGAACGGAGGATCGAGCTCCGATAGCGGATACACGAAGATCATGCCGGTCAAGGTTCTCAGCCGCTGGGGCATGGGCAGTACCGATCAGGTTGCCGAGGGTATCACGTGGGCGGCCGATAACGGAGCCAATATCATCAGCCTGAGCCTGGGCGGAGGCGGATCCACCACGCTGGCGAATGCGGTCAGCTATGCATGGAATCAGGGATGCGTCGTGGTCGTTGCGGCGGGCAACAGCAGCACCTCAACGCCCAGCTATCCGGCCGCCTATCCCGAGAGCATCGCCGTGGCGGCAACGGACAACACCGACACTCTCTGCTCGTTCTCCAACTACGGTTCGTGGGTACAGGTGGCAGCGCCGGGCGGCAGTATCTTCTCGACTGCCCCAACCTACAGCGGCGGAGCGGGCTATCCGCTGAACTATCACACGCTATCGGGCACGTCCATGGCCTGCCCGCATGTGGCTGGCGAGGCTGCGCTCATCTGGGCCAATAACCCGATGCTGAACAATCTGGATATCAAGAGCCTCATCATCGACAACACGGATCCGTACCAGCCTTACAACGGACGTACGATTGCCGGCGGCCGGATCAACGCGTTCAAGGCGATGGGCGGCGTCGTAGAACCGGAGGCGCCAGCGGCTCCTACGAACCTGACAGCGACCGGCGGATCGAGATCCGTCTCACTCTCCTGGACGCAATCGTCTAGCGCCGATGTGACGCAGAACCGGATCTACCGATCCACTTCAGCGAACTCGGGCTACGCTCTGATCGCTACGGTATCCGCGAGGACCTCCTACTCGAACACCGGATTGCCCAAGCGCAAAACGTACTATTACAGGGTCACAGCGGTAAACGGAGACGGACTGGAGAGCGATCCGTCGAACACCGCATCAGCGAAAACCAGGTAACGCATCGGTAGTCCAGGCCCAGAGCGCCGGAGACCCCGCCTTTCGATATCGAAGTGCGGGGTCTCCGTTTTCTGGTTAGGCGCAGCCGAGCGAGCTTATTGGTGCCGCAGGATGACGCCCAGACTCTCGGGATCGAGGGTGTTGATGTCCGGGAAATCGTAGCGATTACCTTCAATATCGGTGATCAGGACCCGAATCGCGGAAAGCTCCTGGAGATTGTCGCGCATGTTCCGAACAACGATATCCCGGGGTCCCCGGCTGGTTTCGAGCTTCCAATAGACGGTACCGAACTCGAGCTTGACGCTCACCACCCTCTGCACGACGGGGACAAAATAGCGGACTTCCAGGTCCTCCGCCAGTATCTGACGGGAGGTCTCATCCAGTTCCGAAGGGTCTCGCACAATACCGATATCGTTGCCCAGGCCGTCGAGGAACCCGATGTAGTGGTCGGGATCGGAGATCGGAAACGCCCGCGCCGGCGTAGCCCGGAGCCACGACCGATCGCCATCGAGCGTCAATCGCGTCAGGCCTGCGATCCTGCGAAGCGTCATCACCGACGGGTCGAGCCAGAGCAGATCAAATGGTGACCGCGCTTCCGGCGCCGTCTTGATCGGGATGTCAGGGTCCAATGTCATACCGCACGGAGCTTATTCACTTCCGTCTGGATCTTGACCAGACCGGCATAGACGCCGTCGATCTCCATCAGTTCATCGTGAGAACCAAGTTCGACCATCTTCCCATGCTCCATCACGACCAGACGATCGGCGTTTCGAAGCGTACTCAGCCGATGGGCGATGGCGAACGTCGTACGATTCGCGATAAGCCGCTGAATCGCCTCCTGGATCAGCTGCTCGGTCTGTGTATCGACGCTCGCCGTGGCCTCATCGAGGATAAGGATCAGCGGATCATGCAGAATGGCTCTCGCGATCGAGATCCGCTGACGCTCGCCGCCCGAGAGGCGCTGGCCCCGTTCTCCGACCTGGGTGTCATAGCCGTCAGGAAACTTCAGGACGAACTCGTGACAGTTGGCAGCCTTCGCCGCTTCCATCACGGCTTCCACGCTGGCGCCGGGGTTTGCATACGCGATGTTATCCCGAATGGTGCCGGGGAATAGAAACGGCTCCTGCGGCACGATCCCGAGCCGGTGCCGGAATCCCTCCATGTCCAGGTCGCGCAGGTCGACCCCGTCGATACGAATCGCACCATCGCTGACATCATAGAACCGGCACAGGATGTTGATCAGTGTGGTCTTGCCGGCCCCGCTATGCCCTACGAGGCCGATCATCTCGCCCGGGCGTACGCTCAGCGAGAAGTCGTCCAGGACTCGTGTAGCGCCATCATAGCTGAATCCGACTTTATCGAACTCCACGGCGCCGCGCCATACCGTTGGGGTCACAGGCTCCGGAGCCCCTCGGACTTCAGGCTCCGTATCGAGAACCTCAAAGACGCGTTCCGCTGCTGTTAAGGATCGGGTGGACCAGTCGATGACCCTGCTGAACTCCTGAAACGGCGTGTAGAACCGCATCAAATAGCCGCCGAAGGCCGTCAGCGCTCCTACGGTCATGACCCTATGGATCACCAGATATCCGCCGTAGCTCCACAGAATCAGGTAGCCGCTGGCCATGATAAAGCCCAGAATCGGCCAGTAGGTAGCCCAGAGCGCGTTGGCTTCGTAGCTCGCCCGGAACACATTGACGTTCCGCTCGCGGAACCGTTCCCGCTCTCGTTCCTCCTGAGCGAAGGCCTTCACAACGCGGATGCCCGTGAGGGTCGTGCCCAGCGCTGCGTACATCTTGCTGATGCGATGCCAGACCTGCTGCCATCGTCGTTTGGCACGAGGCTGGAACCACCGGTTCAGCAAGAAGACGAAGACGCCCGGCGCGAGAAGCAAGGCTGCCAGCGGCGCGTTCATACTGAACAGGACCGTGCTGGTGCCGATGATCGCCAGAAGAGTCGACATGAACCACGGGATCCCGTCTGTGAGGAAGTCCCAGAGATGATCGGCGTCGTTGGTGATGCGGGACATCACCGACGCTGTGTTTCTCTTATCGTAATAGCTGCAGGACAGGACGCTGAGCCGCTCGAAGATGCTGACACGGATATCCATGAGGACGCGAGCGCCAAGATACGCGTTGAGACGCCTTTGAGCGTACATCGCTCCGGACATCCCGAGGCGGCTCGCGGCGAATATACCAACGTAGTAGTATATCTGGCTCATGTCCGTCGAAGCGGATCGGACAGATTTCACGACCGCATCGACGATTCGGCCGCCGATCCAGGGAGGCACTAGCTCGAGCACGGCGCTCACGATGATGACGACGACGCTCAAGCTGGCCGGCACCTTATGGGGCGCCAGATACCGGAAGAGCCGGAGCATCACAGCGCGCGCATCGATACACGCGCGGCAGATGTCCGATCCCTCAGGAAGCACTCGACCGCATCGGGCGCATAGCCGCTTCCTGGGCTCGACCGTCTCATCGCGGATGTCATCACCCGCTACGAGCGCCTGAATCCATCGGGCGACGAGAGTGGCTTCAGCGGCAGAGGCGTAGGTGAAACGGACGAGCGGAATCGTCAGATCGGCGGTATCGACCTCGATGCTGCCGTTGCCGATATGCATCTCGGCGCGCGCCGCGCGGATCTCGGAGATTGGCAGCGCATGGCGCGTCTCAGCCGGACCTCCGCCGTTCGGGATAAAAACATAGAGATGACCGTTCTCGACGACGAGCCATTCCTTGCCGAAAACGCCGCCGCTGATATCGGTCTCAAAGATAATGGAGCGCCTGGCATGTTCCGCATCGATGCCGGACTCATGCGCCTTTGATGGCGCTGGCTTTCGAGCCGCAAGAGCGGCAGCGACGGGATCCGGAGTCGATTGTAATAATGGCATGGAGGAAGTCGGGGGCTCAGCCCGCGCGCTTTATTGTACCCTTCGAGCGACGGTCTCATCGCTCCCAGAACAGCCGCTGACCCGCCTCCTCCAGTCGGGATCGGAGCGTCTCATAGGGCACATCCTGAACCCGATTACCGCCGGTCAGGGCCAGGTCGGCAGCGATCGCCGCGCTCTGTCCGAGCACCATAAAGACAGGCTCCATGCGAAGCGAGCCGTAGGCGATGTGCGAGGCCGAGACGCAGACCGGTACCAACAGGTTCTCGCATTCGCCCCGGCGCGGCACGATGCTCCGATAGGAGATCGGATACGGCGGAAATCCCGCAACCTGGACGTCGCCTTCATTGCGGACGAGGCCGTCGCGCACGTAACGGCGGCAGTTATGGGAGTCCATGCCGTAGCTGCCGAGTCCTACAGAGTCTGGTACCGCCCGTGTATTGCGGCAATCGTGTTCGGTGATGACGTAGTCGGCAACCATCCGCTGCGCCTCCCGAACGTAGAGCTGATAGGGCCAACCGCCGGTCTCCTCAAACTCATCGCGACACAGCCCCCACAGGCGCATTTCATGGCGCACGGAGTGGGGCGCCGACGGGTCGTTTGCCAGGAACCAGAACCACCCGGACACGTACCGAACATGCGCCTGAAAGATCCGTTCACGCTCGATATACGAAGCGGTCGGCCACGCGTAGTTCGCTCCGATGTAGTCGGTCGAGGTCGCCCCGGCGTTGTTTTTATCGACCTTACCGCCCCGGATCGGATCAAACTTGCCGAACACGTCCTTCCATCCCGCCGCGAGGTATCTCGCCGTAAGGACGTACTCGCGCGGATCATACCCTTCCGGTTTCGGAAAAGGCAGCCGATTGTCCGGATCACGTGTAAGGATCAGACGGAAGTTGTATGCCTGAATACGCCGATCGCCCGTGCCGGCCGCCTCCTGTGCCGCCGCTTCGATGCCAGGGAGGAGGCCGCTCCCGGGATCTCCATCGATAACGTATGGGCTGACGGGAAGCTCAAACTGGTGCAGTTCGCGGTACTGGACTCCGTTGAGTGTCTCGCCGTACTTCCGGTTACTCTCCCTGCCCACGGTATAACGGACACCGGCTCGCGCCATCAGATCCCCTTCGTAGGTGGCGTCGATGAACATATCGGCATCCACCCGGAGGCCGCTCTCCATTCTTATCTGCGCAAGGCGCTTCGCCTTACGCCGCACCGATTTGAGGAACTGCCTTCCGTAGACCCGGACGCCGGCTTCGAGCAGCATGCCCCTGAACACCTGACGCGCCACCTTCGGCTCGAAGTTCCATTCCTCGTCGACGCCGTAGGCCGCGCCGCAGCGCCGATAGAACTCCCGTGCCATACCCCCGATCGCCTGTTTATTGCCGAAGTCCGTCCAGCTCAACCCGCCGGTCGTCATCCCGCCAACCACGGGAGCCGGGTCGAGCAGGACGACCGTACGGCCCAGACGCGCCGCCTGCACCGCCGCGATCACACCGGCAGCCGTACCGCCGTACACGCACACCTCGGCGCGAATCGTCTCACGGCTCCGCTGGACGGGAGGGACATAATAGGTCAGGTTGTGGTGCAGCGCAGGCGGAGGCGGTGGTGGAACGGCTACCAGCATCGGACTATCCCTTTGACTGAATGATCTCAATAATAGAGCGTTCATTCGGCGTCTCCATTATTCCGTTCCTGCCTGAGAATCACCGTTCGGCATGGGAACAACCCCTACTGTGCCACACTATGTGGCAACCAGCGGTTGACCAAACGCGTATCGTATATCCGAGCCATGTCCTCAACGCATCAACCATCATCGTCCCTTGCCCTCCCGCGCGAGGAGGCTGCAGACGCTCCTCTGCCTACACCGATGCGGTTCGGGCTCGTCGACTCCTTTGCGCGGCCCCATTCCTATCTAAGGGTATCGGTAACCGATCGGTGCAACTTCCGCTGCGGCTATTGCATGCCCGTGGAGGGCATCGTATGGAGACGTCGGGAAGAACTGCTGACCGATGATGAGATCGTCTCCATCATCCGGCTCTTCGTCCGACACGGCGTCACCAAGGTGAGATTGACGGGCGGTGAACCAACGGTCCGCCCCGGCCTTGTCGAACTCATCGGCCGAATCTCGACGATCGATGGTATCGAATCGCTCGGACTGACGACCAACGCATACGATCTGGAGCGTCTCGCTTCTCCGTTACGGGACGCAGGCGTTCAGGTGATCAATATCTCGATCGACTCGCTGCGCCGCGACCGATTCCTGGCGATAACGCGGCGAGATCATTTCGACGATGTCATGGCCGGGATACGGGCGGCCCTCGCGGCGGGATACCCGTCGGTCAAACTGAACGTCGTGGTGATGGCTGGAGTGAACGCGGATGAGATCCTCGATTTCGTTGAGCTGACCCGCGAATGGCCGATTACCGTCCGTTTCATCGAGTTCATGCCGTTCAAGAGCAACGGCTGGCAAAAGGCGGAGCTCTATCCCTACGCCGCCATGGTCGACGACATTCAGACGCGTTACGAGATCGAAGCTGAGGAAGTCGAACCCCACGCCGTCGCTCGCACGTTCCGGGTATCGGGCCACCGGGGCAAAATCGGTTTCATCGCCTCCATGACGCGCAGCTTCTGCGCGGGATGCAACCGTCTGCGGCTCACCGCAGATGGCAAGTTCAAACCCTGCCTGTTCTCGGTTCCCGAGCTCGACCTCCGGGACGCCCTCCGGGGAGGGGCAACGGAGGAGGAGCTCGTGACGAGAATCCGGGCCGCGCTCTGGAATAAACAGCGGGAGCACCCTCCCATGGAACTGCTCCAACAACAGGAAGGCAGAAGCATGGTGGAGATCGGCGGATGACCTATATGCGGGATATGTCCGCAAAGTCGGACACGCTTCGTATCGCTCGGGCATCGGCAAGCCTTCGTGCGGCCCCGGGAACCGTCTCGATGGTGCGGGAGGGACGTGCGCCCAAGGGGGATCCCTTGATGGTCGCCCGCGTGGCCGGCATTCAGGCCGCGAAGAATACGCCGCTCATCATCCCCTACTGTCACACGGTGCCGCTGGACCTGGTTGAGATCGACTTTGAGCTCCGCGAGGCGGAGATCATCGTGACCGCAGAGACCCGGGCGATCTATCGCACTGGCGTCGAGATGGAGGCGCTGACGGCTGCCTCGGCGGCCGTTCTGACGATCTACGATATGCTCAAGCCTGTGGACGATGCCATGGAGATCGGCCCCATTCGGCTAATCGACAAGAAGGGCGGCAAATCCGACTTCGTGCCCCGGTCCGGCTTTCGGGCGACTGTCATTGTGGTGTCCGATAGTACGGCCGCGAACGTACGGGCCGACCGCTCCGGTGCGGCTATGCGCGAGGGCCTGCTGCAGCACGGCGCGCTCGTCGGCGATGTGGTCGTCGTGCCCGATAATATCGAGGCCCTCCGCACGGCCGTGCTGGACGCCTGTGCGGATGGCGTCAGCTTCGTCTTCACCACCGGCGGTACGGGCGTCGGCCCGAAGGACTGGACGCCAGAAGCGGTCGAGCCGTTGTTCGAACGCCGGCTTGACGGTGTGGAGGATCAGCTCCGCGCGTACAGCCGGAAGCGGACACCGTTCGCGATGATGGGCAGGATCCGCGCGGGCAAACGGGGCCGGACGATCATCGTGAGCGTACCGGGATCGCCGGGGGCCGCGCGCGACGCCGTTCACGCCCTGTTCCCCTTCTTGAGCCACGCAGTCGAGGTGATGGAAGGCTACGATCATGGCTAGCACACACCCGCTGCTCAGTTATGAGGATGCCCTGGCGCGCGTACTTGATCACGCCCTCGTCCGTCCGACGGTCACCCTGCCTCTCGAACGGCTCCTCGGCCACGTTCTCGGCCAGCCGATCGTCGCGACCCACGACCTTCCTCCCTTCTCCAGTTCGGCAATGGACGGATACGGGCTCGTTCAGGACGATCTCGATCGGATCGCTCGGGATCCTGAATCGGCCCTGCAGGTGCGCGGTCAGATCCAGGCCGGCGATGACCCTACCGACGTCGCCGTACGACCGGGCGCCGCGATTCGAATCTTCACGGGCGCGCCTATACCGACGGGCGTGACGGCGGTCGTACCTCAAGAGGATGCGGACCGCGAAGGGGATACCATCCGCGTTCGCTCCTCGGTGAAGGCAGGTCAACACGTGCGGCCGGGCGGAGAGGAGTTCCGATCCGGTGACGTGATCGCGAAGGCGGGTACGGTGGTCACACCGGGCGTCGTCGCCGCCATTGGCGCGGCCGGATTCGCTTCAGCGGCGGCAGTACAGCCTCACGTCGCCGGACTCCTCGTCACCGGCGAGGAGCTGGTCCCGCCCGGAGAGCCGCTTAGACCGGGCTCCATCCATGACAGCAACTCCTTCGGCATACGAGCCGCACTGGAATCCATGGGGACAACGGTGCGAGTGGTGCGCGTGGGCGATGACGCCGCCGCAACCGAACGAGCTCTGGCCGAGCTGATGGACACGTGCAGTCTCGTCTTCACCTCGGGCGGCGTCTCGGTGGGCGACTATGACGTCGTGCGACCTGCGCTCGATCGCCTTAATGTGGAAACGGTGTTCTGGGGTGTCGCGATCAAACCGGGAAAACCCATCCTTTTCGGGCTTCGCGGACGCGCTCACGACCGCACGGCCGTATTCGGGCTGCCGGGCAATCCGGTCTCGGTGATGGTCACCCTGTTCGTGCTCGGGCGCCCCTATATCCTGAGCTGCCTCGGATTGGATGGCCGGCCCCGGTTCGATCGGGTGGTTCTTTGTAGCGAACTCCGCAAGAAGCCGGGGCGTCTGGAGTTCGTCCCCTGTCGAGTCCGCGATGGCCACGCATACCCATCCGTAAGCCGGGGCTCGCACATGATCGGCACGCTCGTCGGCGCCAACGCGCTCGTGCTCTTCCCTCGCGAGGCGGATCGTCTCGAAGCCGGCGCGGAAGCCGAGGTGCTAATGATGGATTGGAGGCTCTCGTGACTGCCCAACCGATGATCACCGTGAACATCCGATATTTCGCGATATTCCGCGAACAGCGCAACGAGCCGGGTGAGACCCTGACGGTGGCGCGCTGCACCCCTCGCGACCTTTTCCGACGCCTGACGGCTGAACACGGGTTCACACTGGCGGAGTCGATGGTTCGGTATGCGGTCAACGAAACATTCGTTAGCGGGGATGAACCGCTGCAGGATGGTGATGAGCTCGTCTTCATCCCCCCTCTTGCGGGAGGTTGAGCTTGTTCAAGATCGTACGCGAGCCCATACAGCCGATCTCGGAGCCATCGGCGGCAGCCGGCGGATATGTAACCTTCGAAGGCCGGGTCCGGGATCGGAACGACGGCCGGGATGTGGTGTCCGTGGAGTACGAAGCTTTTGACTCCATGGTGGAACGTGAAGGCGCGGCGGTCATCGCAGAAGCGATCGAACGGTTCGGCTTGATCTCGGCTCATGCGGTGCATCGTGCTGGTTTACTCAGAGTAGGCGAGACGGCAGTCTGGATCGAGGCGGCCGGCGTGCACCGAGCCGAAGCGTTCGCCGCGTGCCGGGCGATCATCGACGCCATTAAGCGCCGACTGCCGATCTGGAAAAAAGAGCGATATGTAGACGGGGACGATGAATGGGTCCATTGCTCGGATCACGCTCTGGACATCACCGCGAAGGACTACTACGCGCGCCAGGCGATCCTGCCGGAGATCGGTCAGACCGGCCAACAGCGGCTGGCGAATGCGAGCGTACTCGTGGTCGGCGCGGGCGGCCTCGGCGCTCCAGCCCTGCTCTATCTAGCGGGCGCCGGTGTTGGTCGGATCGGTATCTGCGAGCCGGATCGGTTGGAGATTGAAAACCTGCATCGACAGGTGATCTTTCGTGCCGAGGACGTCGGTCGGCCCAAAGCGCAGCTGGCTGCCGCCGCCGTACGGGCATTGAACCCGCTGATTGAGGTAGTCCCGTATCAGGAGGCCGCAACGCCGGACAACGTCGCAGCGCTCATCGACTCGTACGATATCGTCCTCGACTGTACCGACAGCTTTGTCACCAAGTTCCTCCTCAACGACGCCTGCATCGATGGCGGAAAACCCCTCATCCAGGCGAGCATCTATCGATACGAAGGCCATGTGATGACGGTTCGCCCCGGATCGGAGGGCGGCTGTCTCCGCTGCCTGTGGCCTGTGACCCCCAAT